>JAURKF010000290.1 GCA_030831885.1 Flavobacteriales bacterium | reverse complement strand
TTGGCGCCGTTGTATAGTTCTTTTGGAATGAAGAAGTCCACGTGTATGCGTTGATCGGAAGGAATGAAGAATGCATGGTCCTTCGATATTTCGATGATACCGACGTAGTTTTTTCGTCCACGCTCCACAACACGCGTTACGCGTGCTTCCGGCCTGCGCGCCTTTGGGTTGAATTGAATTTCGACGGTGTCGCCCCAAAGTGCAAAGCCTGTGTTACCCTTGGCAATCTCGATATCGTCTTTCATGCCCGGGACACTCACGAAGCCCCGTCCGAATTTGGTGATTTGTATCACCCCTTCAAGGCTTTTCTGCTCTGAAGCGAGCAACACGAATTTGCCGTGTTCAATTTCTTTGAGCTTGCCGTTGTCTGCTTCAGTGCGAAGAAGTTCATACACCAGTGTGCGCACACCCGAGTCTTTGATCCCCATCTCTGCAGCCACCTGTTTGTGATTGAGAGGTTTTTTCGGGTTGCGTTGAAATATTTCGAGAATCTCGCGGCGCAGGTCTTTTTTGAAATCACCTGCTTTGCGTTTTTGTTTTTTCAAGAGAAGAATACGTTTTCGCGAAGGTAGGAGGATATATCAGCTATGGTTGCTGAGGTAAGTTATGTTTTGAACATCGGGTAGAGGGGTTAAAATACCAACCGAATGTCGCAAAAAGAACTTCTGAGATTTTAAAAATAACACAAGAAAATCCGCGCATTCTCTTGTTTTTTTTTGCGGCTCTGCGGTAAAAAAACAAACCAGCTAATGGGTTCTGAGGACCGGACGCGGCACTTAGCCCTTAGCCCTTTGCCCCTCGTTCCTATTTTTGCCCTATGGCTTCCAATCCAAACAAAGTAATGCTGGGCTTGCGCCTGCCCACCGATCCGCGTTGGGTGAACATCGTGGAGAAGGATATTGCGGAAATCTTGACGGATCACGCCTATTGCGAACAAAAGGCCGCGAGCAATGCCATTAGTTGCATCGTGAAATACCCTGAATATTCGGATGTGGTAGATGAGATGGTGCGCATTTGCAACGAAGAAATGACGCACTTCGGGATGGTGCACGATGAGTTGAAGAAGCGAGGTCTTTCATTGGGACGTGAACGAAAGGATCCATACGTGCATGACTTGATGGACTTCATCATGAAGGGTGGCGGAAGTCGCGAAGCACAGTTTGTAGATCGTATGTTGTTTGCCGCGATGATAGAAGCGCGAAGCTGCGAGCGCTTTCGTTTGCTCAGCGAAGAAATTAGCGATGAGGATTTGCGAGAGTTTTATCGTTCACTCATGGAGAGCGAGGCAGAACATTACGCAACCTTCATTGGATTCGCTCGCAAGTATGCAGGAGCAATCGATGTAGATAAGCGTTGGAAGGAATTTCTCGATTATGAAGCCACGCTGATGGGGAAGTATGGTAAAGGGCAAACGATGCACGGGTAGTGGTTGGCAGTGATTAGTGACAAATGACCAATGACTAATGAAAGATGTCTAGTGTCGTTCACTCATAATTGGTCATTAGTCACTAGTCATTATTCATTGACTATGTTCCATCGCATAATGTAGTCATCCATCACAAAGCCATTACCAATATCAAGTACCAGTTCACGATCAATCGTAAATCCTTGCTTGAGGTAGAAGTGTTGGGCGATGTTTTTTTTGTTGACTTGCAATTCAATCGCAGTTCCACCGAGCGAGGCCACGCGTTTTTTCACTTCATCCAATAATGCCTTGCCGATGCCTTTGCCGTGCGACGTGGTAAACACATATAGTTTGTGCAACTTATAGAGATTGTTTTCTATTGCGGAATACGAAGCGAATCCGAGAATAGAGGTCGCCTGCTCAAACACCAAAAAGGTACACGCTTCCTCCACTATCTGTTTATGAAGTGATTCGTCGGAGTACATCATGTCGAGCATGTATCGTATTTGCTCTTGCGATATTATATCACGGTATGCAATGGGCCACACTTCGTTGACTATAGTGCGAATGGCTGCGAAATCTTTTGCTGATGCGCTGCGGATATTTGATGTTTTTTCTATCATATTTATTTCCCACGATTGAAATCGTGGGCTAAGATTGAAATCGTGGGCTGCTCCGCTAATCACTAGTCACTATTCATTCGTCACTAGTCATTTGTTACCCCCTTACTTCAATTCTAAATGACGTCCCTTTTCCGGGCTCACTCCATTTCACATAGATACGTCCTTCGTGGTATTGCTTGATAATGCGTTTTACGAGCGATAGGCCCAATCCCCATCCGCGCTTTTTGGTAGTAAAGCCTGGTTCGAATACTGTGCGCCACTGATGCTTCGGAATGCCTTTGCCTGTATCGGTGATATCGACAAATACGCGGCTGTTTTCTTCGCTGATGTTCAAGTTGAGTTTGCCCATGCCATCCATAGCATCGATTGCATTCTTAACGATGTTCTCAATCACCCAGCTGAAGAGAGGTTTATTGATGTGTGCGGTAATGTCCTTGCTCGTGCAAGTGACTGTTATCTCCACTTTCTTCGAAACACGGCTATCCAGGTAATCAATCATTTCAGTGATTGCATCGTTCATATTTACCTCATGCAGTTCGGGTACTGATCCGATTTTCGAAAAGCGATCGGTAATGGTGTTAAGTCGGTCGATGTCTTTGTTGAGTTCTTCAATGGACGATTTATCTACTCCTTGTGTTTCCAACAGTGCGCTCCATGCCATGAGTGATGAAAGTGGGGTGCCTAGCTGATGAGCAGTTTCTTTAGCCATTCCTACCCAAACCTGATTTTGCTCAGCCTTGCGGAATGTCGAGAAGATGAGATAAGAGCTTAACAGAAATACACCGATGAGGATGAGTTGAAGGATGGGAAACAACTGCAATTGTTTTAGCACTTCAGAGTCTTCGTAGAAAATAAATTGTTTGCCTTGTCCGGGCAATACAACTTCAATCGGAGCATTTTCTGCTTTCATCTCACCGAGCTTGATGGCGATTTGCTCGGGAGTTGAAAATGAAAGTGTATCAATATTACCCTTCTTTAGAATGATGCTTTGCGTGCTGTCGGTTACAACGACCGGCACGGAGGCCGAGTTGATGACTGTTTCGGAGATGAACGAATTGATGAGGTCGTTCATAGTGCTTTGTAATTGGGTAAACAGTCTGCTATCGTCGTAGTAAATCTGCTGTCCAACTTCGGGCAGTGGAACCGTATTGTTTTTGGATTTGGCAGCTATAATCAGCGAGTCGATGTATTCTGTGTTTTCCTGTGGTTGGTCGAGGTTGGCTGTGGCTGTAAGGTTTCCGAGGTCGTCGTAGATAAGTACCGGTATGGTATTGTTGTTTTTGATGAAGTCCAGAATGAACGTAAAGTCCATATTAGGCGGTGGGTCATTGATAATTTCGTAGGCGCTGGCTAGGAGGTCGACGCGTTTGCGTTCTTCTGTTTTCAGTTCATCGAAGAGTTTTTGTGTAAAAACCACTAGTTCCGCTCTGCGTTTGATGGCTTCACTCCATAACTCCACCTTTTGTCTTTCTTCTGCGCGAATACGCTCCGCAATGTGGTTGCTGTACCAGAGGGTGATGATTACAATCACCGAGGCCAGCACGAGCAGAAAGATTTTCCAGCGTTGTTTGTTGCTGTAGAGATTCATTGGACTAGTTACTAATGACTAGTGACTAGTGACTAGTGATTAGTGATTAGTGATTAGTGATTAGTGAGGGCGAAGGTAGGTCTTTTTATGGCATTGGTATTCCCTAGCCTGCTTCCATTCATACTCCGGCTTGCGGACAGCAACTCCATTCATTGTCAGTATTCTCAAATCGAGCCCAACCAAACTCCGGGTGGGGACTCGCTGCAGTGCAACCTTGCAGCTGCTCTTCCAAGATCGGCCCTTTTCAAACTTTGGATGGGGGCGCGTTGCAGCGCGCCCCTTCTGTCTATATCATTGAATATTAGTTTTTTATATTCTCAGGGCAACCATGATATTGGAAAATCTTCAACTCTTTGTTGAAAAGTACTTGCGGAATTGAAAAAGAGCGCTATTTTCGCACCCCGATTTTCAGAAAAGAAAAGCGCTAGTTATCAAAGGCAATGGATACTTTAAGTTACAAAACCATCTCCGGCAGCAAGGAAACTGCAAACAAGCAGTGGTTGTTGATTGATGCGGAGGGAAAGAACCTCGGTCGCGTATGCAGCGAAATCGCATACGTTCTCCGTGGTAAGCACAAGACGAATTTCACTCCACACGCCGATTGCGGCGACAACGTAGTAGTTATAAACGCTGCGAAAGTTGCTCTCACCGGGAACAAGTGGGATGAAAAGCAATATATCCGCTACACAGGCTATCCTGGTGGTCAGCGTTTCGCTACACCAAAGGAAATGATGGCCAAGCACCCAACTGCGATGATTGAGATGGGTGTGCGTGGTATGTTACCCAAGAATCGTTTGGGTCGCGCTGTATACCGCAACCTATTTGTATACGCCGGCGCAGAGCACGGACAAACCGCTCAGCAACCCAAAGTTCACACAATTACTCGATAAGAATTTAGACGCCAATGGCCGCTTATACCAATACTTCAGGACGCCGTAAAACCGCTGTAGCTCGTGTTTATCTCAGCGAAGGTTCAGGCAATTTTACCGTGAATGGTAAGGACTATAAAGAGTACTTCCCAACACTTGTGTTGCAGTACAAAGTTCACCAGTCATTCAAGGTTACCGAAACCGACGGCAAGTACGATTTCAAAGCCAACATTGATGGCGGTGGAATTACAGGACAAGCTGAAGCATTGCGTTTGGCAATTAGCAAGGCGTTGATTGAAATCAATCCGGAGTGGAAAAGCTCATTGCGCACAGAAGGATTGACCACCCGTGACCCTCGTATGGTTGAACGTAAGAAGTTCGGTCAGAAGAAGGCACGTAAGCGCTTCCAGTTCTCTAAGCGTTAATCTCGGCTTCGCTCGATTACCGTGCTATCGGTCTTCGAGTGGGTCAGAACAACATTGGAGAAACTCCTTCTGCACTATGTGCTGCCCGAGCGAAGCCGAGGGCAGAGGGCAAAGGAAATGGAAGGCTTGTTTAGCATCCAAATGCATTGGACTACTGAGGGGTCGTTGGCCCGCGCACCGAGGAGACGAAGTGCGGTTCGAAAGAATCATCAGGCTACCAATGTCATTGGTTTAAGAGAACGTAAACAAGTATTATTCTTTAATAAATGGCAAAAGTTACATTTGACGAATTGCTGGATGCAGGTGTGCATTTCGGACACCTCAGCCGCAAGTGGAATCCCAACATGGCTCCTTACATCTTCGGCGAGAAGAAAGGAATCCATATCATCGATTTGAACAAGACTGCA
Source organism: Flavobacteriales bacterium (assembly GCA_030831885.1). The sequence continues at coordinate 3,702 of JAURKF010000290.1, read as the reverse complement.
GTGAAGCTTGAAGAAGCTTCTTCTGCTCTCAAGCAAATCGCAAAGTCAGGCAAGAAGATTCTCTTCGTTGCTACTAAGAAACAAGCAAAAGATATCGTTGCCGAGAAGGTAAGCGCTATCGGTATGCCGTTCGTTACAGAGCGCTGGCCCGGTGGTATGCTCACCAACTTCGTGACCATCCGCAAGGCGGTGCGCAAAATGTCTTCTATCGAGAAGATGGAGCAGGATGGAACCGCTGCTACACTCAGCAAGCGCGAGCGTTTGCAGTTGACCCGTACTCTTCAGAAGATGATGAAGACGCTGGGCTCAATTGCCGATATGAATCGTGTTCCGGCTGCGGTGTTTGTGGTGGACATCATGAAAGAACACATTGCAGTTGCTGAGGCAAAACGCCTTGGTATTCCGGTGTTCGCTATGGTCGATACCAACAGTGATCCGCGCAAGGTGGACTTCGCAATTCCTTCCAACGACGACGCGACTAAGAGCATCGCTAAAATCCTCGATGTAGTGATTGAAGGCATTGCTGAAGGTCTGTCCGAGCGCAAGGCTGATAAGGATAAAGAGGGTAACGAAGATGCCAAGGCTAAGAAGTCGAAGGCTGAAGCGTAATATCGTTTTCCGAGTATCCTTAACATGAAGTTCATCGCTGTTTGATTCTATAGTCAAACAGTAAAAACACATTTGTCAAACCAATCAAAAAATAAAATCATGAGTATTACAGCTGCAGACGTAAACAAACTCCGCCAGATTACAGGTGCGGGAATGATGGACTGCAAAAAAGCCCTCACGGAAGCCAATGGTGATTTCGATGCTGCCATTGACGAGCTTCGCAAGAAGGGTCAAAAAGTAGCCGCCAACCGCGGCGACCGCGACGCAACTGAAGGTGTTATCCTAGCCAAGCTTACCGATGGTGGTAAAACAGGCGTGATGATCGCTCTGAACTGCGAAACTGATTTCGTTGCAAAGAACGCTGATTTCGTTGCTGTAGCCAGCAACATCTTGGAAACAGCGATTGCCAACAAACCATCATCCATTGATGATTTGAAAGCGCTGAACTACACGGGTACTGACTTGACCATCGGCGATAAAATCGTGGAGGAAATCGGCAAGATTGGGGAGAAGATTGAGCTTTCACACTACAGTGTAGTAAGTGCTGAGCAGGTTTATGCCTACAATCACCCGGGTAATAAACTCGCTGCTGTTGTTGGTTTCAACAAGTCAACATCAGACGATATGGCGAAGGATGTAGCTATGCAGGTAGCTGCTATGGCCCCGGTGAGCGTTGACGAAAGCTCAGTTCCCGAAGATGTGAAGCAGAAGGAAATTGAAATCGGTAAAGAGCAGGCCATTAACGAAGGCAAACCTGCTGAAATGGCCGAGAAGATTGCCATGGGTCGCTTGAACAAGTTCTTCAAGGAAAGCACTTTGCTGAACCAGGAGTTCATCAAGGACAGCAAGCTTTCAGTGTCTCAGTATTTGAAGACTGCAGACAAGGATTTGACTGTGACTGAATTCAAGCGTTGCGCATTGGCGTAATTATTTTAGGAAAAATGAATGATGAAGGGGGCGTCTTATAGCCCCCTTTTTTTCTAATTATACAGATTATTCGAAATTGTATGAAAAGCACACTCTTATTTACATTGTTTGTTGGTTTCTTGGCCTCCTGTTCATTCGATTCATCCAAGAATGAGAAAAATGAAGGCGATCTAAAGGCAAAACTGGATTCAATCGAATTAGCCGGTAATGCTCAAAAACTGGAATTGGAAAAGGAGAAGCTGAAGATGGAACAGGAAAAACTGAAAATGGAGCAGGAGAAATTAGAACAGCAAAAGCGCGCTCAAGTGGTGAATGAAGCTGTCCGCAACACTGTTTTTCGTGAATATCAGCGAGTAGTAGTAGTGAACAAGACCTATTTCCACAAGAGTCCGGATGCAGGAACACAAGTTAAGGCCTTCCTCATTCCCGGAGATCAATTTTTCGTTGGTAAAATCAAAGCCAACTACGTATATACCGATTTTACCAATGAGGCCAATGGAAGAACAACAAGCGGCTGGATTTTGATGCAGGATTTGACTCCCATTGATTATTGATTCTTTTCAGCTGCTTGTCTGTGTTCAGGAAGATTGTTGATCTACCGAGCACTATGCCGCTGATAAATCAGATTAAACATTAAACGGAAATGATGAGATTACTTCGAAGTGCAGCGTTGCTGTGTTGCTTACTTTCAACTGAGCTTTTTCATGCTCAAACAAAATCGTATGTCGTAGTTGAAGCCATACAAAATCTTAGAAGCTCAGATTTTCAGGGCTCCATTGCCAAGGTAAGCGAGTTTTTGGTGAATGAAGGAGTGAGAGTCGAACAGCAATCACTGAGTCAAAATGTGTTCACGGTGAAATGTAATTTGAGCGAATCACAATATCTGAACTATCGGAAAATACTCCTGGGTTGTGGATTCGTGGTTTCCGATAACCTTACACGGCTGGACAACACAGACCGCGTGAATGAGCTCAATTCCAGCTTGCAATTTCAGCAAGAACAATTGCTCCAGCAACGTGCTGCATTGAACAAAATGAGCCTCGAATCCGAGCAGTATACCTCCATGTGGCAGGGCGCTCAGGATACGGAGTCCGGCATCAGACAGACGCAACGTGAAATAGCACAACTAACCGCATCTGAATTTTATTATGCTGTTGAGTTGGAGATAGACGACGAAACTTACACGCCGCAGTCGAGCAGCTTGACTTTCGTGAATATGCCGGGAGTGGAGTATTCATATTACCGTGTCGAACAACCGAAGGATACAGTTACATCTCCGGTTTATCAAGGTGTTTTTCTGAAATATGTCTTTACAAGGGGAAAAAGCTTTGCCACTTTAGGTGCATATAAGTCAACATCCAACAGCGACTCAGCGGTTGACTCTCTTGCTTCAATATCCTCTGCCTATACTGAGTTTTTCTCATTTGGATTCGGACAGGATTTTTACAGCAAACATCTAGGTCGAGGAAATCGAAAGTTTTTAAACCTATATACCGGTTATACCTTCGGGGGAATGATATTGAGTAATGATCTTAAGAATAAATTCTCGGGCTACATAGCGCCTTCTATAGGTCTCGAGCTATTTAAGAATAAGTATATTCTTGTGGATACTAAAATGAATTATGTGGTGCCATTTAAAGAGACGCGTAACGTGCGTGGTCTCGCATTTAATGCATCATTCAATTTTGTTTTTTAACCCGGTTTTCCATCGCGCCACAACATAATCTAATCAAACCATGCGATTCGGCTGAAATCCGTGGGGTGTAATTTTCTGAATCGAGGCGGTTTTTATGCGGTGACCGGTTCTTTTTTGGTGTGTTTTGTACTGATAACTTGTTGTGGACAACTGACTAACTGCAACGCTGTGCGTTTAGATTGTCGCTTAATTTCGCTCTATGAAGATTATCGTGCCGATGGCGGGCATGGGCAAACGCTTACGCCCGCATACCCTCACCACTGCGAAGCCTTTGTTACCTATTGCCGGTAAACCCATTGTGCAGCGCCTGGTGGAAGACATTGTTGCTATCAGCGATCAAAAGGTCACGGAGATTGCATACGTAGTCGGTCGTTTTGGTGAAGATGTAGAGCGCCACCTTATTGAAGTAGCAGAAGCACTGGGCGCAAAGGGAACCATTCATTATCAAGACAAGGCGTTGGGAACAGCCC
>JAURKF010000289.1 GCA_030831885.1 Flavobacteriales bacterium | reverse complement strand
GCTACAACACAGGTTGTTGCTAGTGGTGCGAGCACTATCGAAACGGTGCAACTGCCTGCCGGGTTTCAACCTATGCAGGCATGCATCGATAGCAACGACAAGCTAGCACTAGCCGTGCTCTCTGAAGAACGTCTTATTGATGGAGGTGGACCGAATGATTGCGATTTTGCAGAGATGGATATCGTAGTTTCTGATTTGCCCGATGGCGATTCTGTATTTGTACGTGTGGAAAATCATTGGGCTCAGGCCGATGAGTCACTGGTTCAGGGCGATTATTATATTTCGCCTGATCGTTGGTGGAACGTTTTTCGAGACGGAGACACCGGTGTGCTGGCAGCGACAATTCGCTACTATGGTGATTCAACGCAGTCGAGATATTTCGATCCGTTGTTTTTTGATTATCTGGAAGCATTCGGATACAATGAAGATAGCATTGTTTTGCTTTATAGACCAAGTCCTTCCGAGCCCTGGGCTTTATGCGGCGATTACGAGTTGACAACGACACCCGGTATCGACAACTGGCAAGGAAGAATACGCATCGGAAACTTGTCGAGTGGGCAATATACGTGGGCAGTTCCCAATTCACCACTTGATCAGCATGAGATTGTAAAGCGAGGTGTTCGTGTCATTGCTGCTCACGGAAAGCTCTCGGGAACCGGACTTGACGAGTTGGCAACGGTTCGCATTGCGGATAGTGCTGGACGAACCATTTACTCTGCTGAATGCAATCGTCAATTTGAAATTGATACTCACATGTGGGCGAACGGGGTATATTGCGTCCATATTGGCTCTGAGCGCAGGAATAGGGTTGATACAATAAAAGTATACATTCCATGAGTTCAGCCCCCATCACCCAATCAAGCAGTAAGAGAGAGTGGCTCTTTGTTTTTTTGGCCGGTTTTTTTATTACCAATGCTGTTACCGCTGAGCTCATAAGTAACAAGCTGATTGATATTCCTATTTCATTCAATTTAATGGGGTCCTCCTTGGGACCTTTCGTAACAGTGGTTGGCGTGCTCCCATGGCCACTTGTTTTCATATGCACAGATCTAATCAATGAGTTCTATGGAAAAAAGGCAATACGAAGGCTATCGTGGATAACAGCGGCACTGATCAGCTACTGCTTTATTATGGTCACCATTGCATTGGCTATCCCGGCAAATACGGCCATTTCACCCAATACAGCTACAGATCTCGAATTCACGAAAGTGTTCGGCCAAAGTCAATGGGTTATTGTTGGCAGTGTGTGTGCATTTATGTTTTCTCAGTTGCTCGATGCGACGTTGTTTGCGTGGATTAAACAGAAGACCGGGAATAAGCACATTTGGCTGAGGAGCACAGGAAGCACCGTGGTTTCGCAATTAATCGATTCTTATATTGTAATTTACATCGGCTTCATTCTGCCGGGGACATTGCCGATTTCAGCCTTCTGGGAAATCGCTCCCACGAATTATGTGTTGAAATTACTTATTGCGATACTTCTAACCCCATTGATTTACCTGGGGCATTTTTTGGTGCGCCGATATTTGGGAGACGCACACTCAGAAACGCGCACCTAGGGATAACATCACCCGAACTATACGGTTTTGTATAACGGCCGCATTTACCAATGCCGGGTCATACAGATAATAACTGTTTTTCTGCAATCTGCTCGACAGAGCGAAATCGGCAAACAGATGATCGTCGCGGTATCCCAGGCCGATGGTCCAGCCTCTAATAGGTTCGTTGATGCTTCCCGATGCATCGCTCAGCGGACTTTGTTGAAAGCTATATCCTAAGCGGCCGTAGTAGCTGCTGTGTATGCGCGCTTCCAACCCCAGCCGCAGGTGATTACTTATTCTGAATAAAGTATCAAACATTGCATTTTCCGACTCATAGCTGTATGTGTTGTCATCCGTTCCGTTCATGCGGATTTGTCGGAAATCGCTTCGGGCCCAGTCCAAACTAACCATACCCATTTTGCCGATAATTGCTGAAGCTCCTATAGTCCACTGTGAGGGGCTGACCAGAATGTAATCAGCAATAAGTTCGGGCGATTCGGAATAATAATTTAATGTGTCAACTGATGAGAATGCCGACGTACTATAATAATCTTGCAGGTAGGTTATTGTTTTTGTTTGATAAGCGGCAGATACTTTCACCTTTTCATGAACGCGATAGATGGCTCCGATGCGAGCCACAAAGCCTGTAGCGAAAGTGCTTAGGTCTTCGTCATAGGACCATGAGCGAAAGCGATTTTCAGTGGGATACTTTTCGGAATAGGTGCTCAGTTCACTGAAATAAATTCCAGTAACACCAACTGAAGCGCCCAGGTAGAGATTATCGCCATATTGAAGTGCTAAACCTCCGGTTGTTTCATTTTGACGGCCTTTTCGTTCGATGCGCTTACGCTGAGTACATTCACCTTCGGTCGCTGCGATGTAGCTGAGTCCGGACAGATCATTCGGGTCGGGATCGATGCCATAAATTTCATAGGCCAGTCCTGCACCAAAAGGTAGCGTGTTGTAGAGTTGATCTTGCTGTGTACCCTGCGCCTGCCATGCAAATTGTTGCATCAGCGAAGAGGTTGCTTTGCCTTCAATGGTGAGTTCTTGGTAGAAGTTGTTTGTTTTTGAATAGGCGAGACCATAGCTAATGTTTATCACTCGTGAAGTGCGAGGTTGACGCGTGGCGATGAATGCTGCGTTTGCTATGGAAAGTCTGGAATGTAAATCTTTGTTGGATTCACCGTTGTAAATCGTTTCGGTATTTTGATTGTCGTGCGAGAGCGCAAGGTCGAAGGTACTGCGCTTGTACACGGCAAGTCCTGCCGGATTGGTGAAAAAACTGCTGATGTCGGCTCCAATACTGCTGTAGGCGCCTGCCATCCCCAAACTTCGCGCACTCCATCCGGCATCGGCGCCTGAGTAGCGCAGTGCTTCCACTTCACCTTGGGCAAGCATACAACACGGAAGCAAGCTTATGCCCATCACCAATAGAACTATGCGAGTTAGCTTCATAACTAACCTTATTTTCTGCGAGGACTTGAAGAACTTCCACCGCTTTTAGATGGTGAAGAATTCGAGCCCGAGCCGCGCGAAGGAGAGCTCTCTACGTTGGGTGATGAACGGGTTGTCTCTCGAGCAGGCGACTCTGTTCGCGTGCGCTGCGAGGGTTCAGTATTATATGCGGGTTTGTGCTCTCGAGCCGGCGAGGTATTGCGAGGGGTTGTGCTTTGTTTTTGGGAGGGTTTGGCAGGAGCGGTGTGATTCCGGTCACGGGCAGGTGCTGTTTCTCGCGGCTTGGTTAGCCCAGGCTTGATGACATTTCTATCATTCGCCGGTTTGGATGGTCTGTAGGTAGGACGTTCAGTTGGTTTGTAAGAGGGACGTTCAAAGGTGGGCTGGGTTGGCTTAGTGTTTTCCGGGCGCTCAATCGATGCGGGAACAGAAGTATCAGGCTTGCTGGTGGATTGCGCATCGTTGGCAAACGTGTGCAAATCGCGTTTTGTTCCGTTGTAAAACAAACCACCGGTATAAGAGCTATTGGTAGCGCTAATAGTAGAAATGGGATTGCGAGGTCCATGGATGGTAAGGCTTCCCGAGGCGCCATCGTTTGGGTTGGAATTGTTGTAGTTGTAAGGACTGTACCAGGGGTTGTATGCCCAACCCGAGTAGTAATAAGGAGAGTAATAGGGAGTGTACCACGAATTGTAGGGATTGTACCCCAAGTAAGGATTGTAGTATGGATTATAAAATGGGTTGTATCCTAGATTGAAACTGCTGTAGTAGCCTGAATATGGATTCCAGCCTATACCTGGCATCATGTAGGGTGATGAGTTCCAATAGCTGCCATATTGGTAGTTACCGAAACCGGAGCCGCAATAAGAATTGCATGAATTGTATCCACCATTCCAAGCACTCGTATTGCAATTGTTAGCGCTTGAATTTGGAGAGTAAACAGCAGGAGCTAAGTAATTTGGGTCGTAATAATCGTCGCTTGAGTAGCTGGTCGTCGCGCTATCAGAGGCAGTTGCCATCTGTGCTTCATCATCTACCAATGCAAAATCAGAAATGTAAGTATCACCGGCTGTATAGTAAGCATCATCACTTTCGTAAGCACCTACAGTGGCATAGCGGCTTTGTGTGCATGAAAAGAAAATTGTTGTAAGCACTACAAAAAAGAGGATACGTGTTTTCATGGCAGTTGGTTTTTTCACACGACATCAAACATAGTGCAAAGTTTAAACGATGCGTCCATTTTCTTGGTGAGACAAGTCAGAATCACTCATGCAGAATTGAAACAGGGCGCGGCCAATGACTCTTGGTGTATTAAATTCGCCAACTCATAATTTTAACACATTCACTCATGGCCGATAAGTTAACACCCCGCGCGACCGATTATTCCAAGTGGTACAATGAATTGGTGATTAACGCTGATCTCGCTGAGCACAGTGCGGTGCGTGGTTGCATGGTCATCAAGCCCTATGGTTTTGCAATTTGGGAGAAGATGCGCGATGCGCTGGACAAGATGTTCAAGGACACCGGTCACGTGAATGCTTACTTCCCTTTGTTTGTGCCGAAGAGTTTTTTGGAGAAAGAAGAGGGTCATGCGGAAGGTTTCGCCAAGGAATGCGCAGTGGTAACACACTACCGCTTGAAAGTAGATCCCAATGAGAAGGGTAAACTGATGGTGGATCCCGACTCCAAGTTGGAAGAAGAGTTGATTGTGCGTCCAACAAGTGAAGCGATCATTTGGAATACATACAAAGGCTGGATTCAGAGCTACCGCGATTTGCCGATACTGGTGAATCAGTGGGCCAACGTGGTGCGCTGGGAAATGCGTACGCGTTTGTTTTTACGTACAGCAGAATTTTTGTGGCAGGAAGGCCATACCGCGCATGCCACCGCACAAGAGGCAATCGAAGAAACACGCAAGATGCTTGATGTATATGCCGAGTTTGCAGAGAAGTGGATGGCGATGCCCGTTATTAAAGGAAGCAAAACAGAGAGTGAGCGTTTTGCCGGAGCGTTGGATACCATGTGCATCGAAGCGTTGATGCAAGATGGCAAGGCCTTGCAAGCAGGAACCTCTCACTTTCTGGGACAGAATTTTGCTAAGGCTTTCGATGTGAAATTCACTTCGAAGGAAGGCGTTCTCGATTATGTGTGGGCGACGTCATGGGGTGTTTCTACACGTTTGATGGGTGCGCTTGTAATGGCGCATAGCGATGATCAGGGCTTACGCTTGCCACCCATGTTGGCGCCTATACAGGTGGTGATAGTTCCAATCTATAAAGGCGAGGAACAACTAGCAACGATAGGAGAGAAAGTAAGGCCTCTCATGCAGGAATTGAAGGGCTGCGGCATCAGTGTAAAGTTCGATGATGATGACACCAAGCGCAGCGGTTGGAAGTTTGCCGAATACGAATTGAAGGGCGTGCCGGTGCGTTTGGCT
>JAURKF010000288.1 GCA_030831885.1 Flavobacteriales bacterium | reverse complement strand
TGGTATTCAACCCGATGTAATGGCCTTCGGAAAAATCATTGGCGGTGGGTTGCCTGTTGGAGCATATGGTTCCAGCGCAGAAGTAATGAGTCATGTTGCTCCCGATGGCCCCGTTTATCAAGCGGGAACACTGAGTGGCAACCCCGTAGCCATGGCTGCAGGCATTGCACAGCTCACGGAATGCTTGCGCCCGGGTTTTTACGAGGAGCTTAAAGAAAAAACAGACTACCTCGTCAACAATGTATTGAGCTATGCGCGCAGCAAGAATTATAAATTCAATATGTTCAGCGCGGGCAGTATTTTTTGGGTGACATTTTCCGATCAAAAAGCGATTCGTCGCAGCGACGAAATCGATAGTGAAGAGATGAAGAAGTTCGCTCCGTTTCATCGATCGCTCCTAGAGCGCGGTGTTTACCTTGGCCCAAGTGGTTATGAGGTCGGTTTTGTTTCAGCGGCTCATACCCAAGCTGATATCGATGCTACAATCCAAGCTATGGAACAAGCGCTCGACGCTGTATTTAAAGCATCCTAAAAAGGAAAGCGAAGTACAATCATGGCATCTATTAGCAATGACTTTGTAGTCGTTCTTTGAACACCCGGCATTAGCAACAACAAGATGAGTGATAAACACATCGAAAGCCATACTGAAAATTCACTTTCGTGAAAGAAGTAGTTCAGAACAATTGACGTGGCAATAAAAAAAACAGCGGTGAAGCGCAATCCGCGCTTTCCAAGCATTCGCATCGTTGCATCGGGTATTTCCTCCACAAAAAGGTCTTCGCACATGGACAGTGCAGTCAGCCAGAGGAATGCCGCAGTTAAAAACGGCAGTTGAGATAATAGAGGTATTCCTGCTTGCTTCAGTGGCCAAACCATACAGAGCAGAACCCAACAAGCAGCAATGGCCAGATTATTTACGATAGGTATATTTCTTATTTCAAAGCGTGACAGCTACCAATTGCGCGGCATCCAGTGGGTTCTATAAAACAATACGGGCATTGCACACACCCATGGAAATACCATATTTTCAAAACCCTGAAACGTAATACAGACCCCCGTTAACGCAGCAAGCACAGCAACTCGATGCTTTCGAATTGCGTCATCGGTTAAAAAAAGGTATGCACTCCATGTAAGAAAGAAAATGTGAAGAACCAGCGTCCAGCGCACCCATTCATCACATCGAACAAAAGACTCTATACTCCAGGCAGCAGCTCCCATCGAAACCCACAAGCGAGAACTCACAAGCCATTGAACGATCTTCATTATTTAAGGAACAAAAACCAACAAGCGACACCAACTGCAGAGCCCAAAAATCCACCTTCCAATGCCCTTGACAGCTTGCGAGTTCGCGCTGGTGGTTCGTATCCATCGGCATAGATATCGTTGTATTTATATTCAGGATGGCTCATGGTCTTCTCGCGAATTTTCACCTTCGGAATGAGTTGCACCAGCGTATAAACAATAGGTGGAGCAACCGTTGTAATGTAGCCATCGCCTCCCCATAAGGATGCTCCGGCGCATAGTGCAAAACCAACAGCAAAGGTTGGCCAGGCTCTGAAATTCTGTCGTGCATCGTTCTCGCCCGCCAAGTAATATCGCATTTCATCGGCAGCATAAATATTGCCCATCATTTCATCCTGCAGATACATGATATCCTCGGTTCCATCAATGCGCTTAACGCTGAAAACATCATTCTTATGAATCTCACGAAAAATTACTTTTCCACTTGGTTTACGAATAAGCGTCAGAAAAACGGTCCCTGAATCTTCAACAATTTTGCAGGGTAAGTCGCGGCCATTCATAAGGAGCAAGGTATCCTGAGCATGTGCACTCAGCGCAATCGTTAAGAATGGAAAGAATAGAACAATCAAACGAAGCATAAGCAAATATACCCACGAATTGAAGGCCTTTGCTTATGAAGAAGGTATCGCCAAGGCTCCTACCGACAACTTCACACCTTTTATTTTATTAAGAGCAGATGCGCACGCTTCTATCGTAGAGCCGGTTGTAATCACATCATCAACAATAAAAATGTGTTTCCCCTCCAACCTCTCCGGTTCCCGCACCCAAAAAATGTCTTTCACATTCGACCAACGCGATATTCTCCCTTTGCGCGTCTGGGAAGCAGAAAAGTGAGTTCGTGTGAGATTGTTTTGTGAAACCTCTACACCCAGAGTTTCTCCGATTCCTTTGGCAATGCAGTCGCATTGATTGTACCCGCGCAGATGGAGCTTTTTCGGATGAAGCGGCACAGGCACAATTACGTCTATATTCTTCATTCGCTCAGAACTCATTAACTCATGACCGAATAATACACCCAAGCGCTCTCCTACTTCCTGGTCGTTGTGATACTTCAATCGATGAACCAGACGATGTGCGATACCATTGCGGGGCATTTGCAGAAAAGCCGTTGCCGCGTTTAATTCTACTCTACCCCAAAAGATTTTCTCCACTGCATTATCCTTTTCGTCGTGCACGTGAAGTCTTGGAAGGTGAGAAAGACAATGCATACAAATAGCACTTTCAAAATGCATGAGATTTCGATTACAAGAGGAACAGTACTTAGGAAAGAAAAGTGTTTTTACATCCGTGACGTAATTCATGGCGATTCAATTTTTCGCCAACGTTCTGCACGTGTTCTTGGACCGCAGATTCCACAATGGAATATGTATTCCCGCCTTACTTAATCAGCAATCTATTGTCGCTGGATACTAGCCCCTTCTGACGCGGAGTTTATCAACGATGGAAGCAACCGCCGGACACACCATAGTATTCCTATATGTGAGATCCATGATTTGATGCATGTGTTTGCGATCCGTGTGCGGGTAGTCGCGGCATGCCTTGGGACGCACATCATAGATACTGCAGTAGTTGTCACTTCCTAAAAACGGACAAGGTGCCGCATTCAACACCCAATCATTATCTTCATCAATGTGCAGGTATTTCTCTGTGAAAATCGAAGGCTTCATGCTCAAATACTTAGCAATACGATCGATATCTACATCGCGGAATATCGGCGAAGTAGTTTTGCAGCAATTAGCACATTGCAAACAATCAATCGCATCGAATGCCTCCTCGTGAAGGGAGTGAAATTCCTCGTCAACGTCCTTTTTTCTACCGAAATTCTGAAGGAACTTTTTGTTTTCCTTTTTGTATTGATTGGCCTTATTGAGGTGCTTCCGCAATTCCTCCGGTAATGACTGACTCATCAGTGCGGATCGCTATAGGCGGGATTACTAATGAAAGAAGTATCCGTCAGCGTTTTCAAAAAAGCAATGATGGCTAGCTTATCAGTTTCATCTAAAAACAATCCGCCACCCGCTGCTTCCATGAAGGGATCGATTGTAGTGCTAACATTTCCTCCGGTATTGTAGTGATTGAGAACCTGATCCAGTGTTTGAAAACGGCCATCGTGCATGTAAGGAGCGGTGAGTTCGATATTCCTCAAGGTAGGCGTTTTGAATTTACCGCTGTCGAGCGGATTACCTGTAACTGCTGCCAATCCGGGGTCAGCAGAGAAGTGAGAATCCAATCCATTGTTGTGCATCAGATAGTCACCCATCTGCATACCGGCAGGTCCATGACAATGAAAGCAATCACCGCCGCCCCAGGGTTGGCCTGTGTTCGGGTTGATACCACCTTCCGTTATAAATAAATTAAATCCGGCTTCTTCCAACGGCGTGAATGTATAGGTTCCGGCTCGCTCATGATCGAATTTTGAGTTGGCACTAATCATCGTCCGAAGAAAGGATGCCATTGCCTTCGC
>JAURKF010000287.1 GCA_030831885.1 Flavobacteriales bacterium | reverse complement strand
TGTGCCTGCGAGCAAGGTTTCCTGCATCGCCCAGTTATCCGCAGAGAATTTAAACTCATAGGTATTTGCAGCGAGATCGGTGGTAGCTTCCCAAATATTGTCACCGTCCGGGTCGGACATTTGAAAACAGTTTCCACACCAGTTATTGAACGAGCCGTTCACCTCAGGGGTGGTGAATCCGCTTTGTTGCGACATATCTACCCGGAACGTCACATTGAACGCATGTGCTCCTGCACAGGCGATAACTACTAATAAAGCAGAGAGTACTTTTTTTAACATTCGATTGAATTTAGAAAACGAATATAGAGATATTGTTAGTTTTACAAAAAGTTTTTTGTTTCAACCAAATTGCGCGTTATTTACCACTCAACATTGAATTATCAAACACCTCAACTCAATCAAATTGTCCGCTTGTGATTAACCTCCAAAACAGCCCAATGATCTATCGTCTGCTGACGAGTATTGGGACATTGATGATTCCTCTTTGCCTACTCTCCCAAGCGGTCAAAGTAGAGGTAAAGCTCAACGACAAAGGTGAATATCGCTTTTACCGCGGAGGTGTCGAGTATTACGTAAAAGGTGGTGGCGGAAGCGAACAGTGGGAGGAGCTTGCGCGCATTGGTGGCAACTCGGTGCGCACCTGGAGTACTGACAATGCGAAAGAGGTTCTCGACAAGGCCCATTCTCTCGGACTAACGGTTATGATGGGATTGTGGATGCAACATGAACGTCACGGATTCGATTACGACGACAAGCCCAAAGTGCAAGCGCAACTCGAATATTTCCGCAAGATTGTTTTGGAAATCAAAGACCACCCTGCCCTACTCTTCTGGGGGGTTGGTAATGAAGTCGATTTGTTTTATACCAACACGAATGTTTGGAAGGCAGTAAACGATGTAGCAAAGATGATTCACGAAGTGGATCCCAATCATCCTACATCAACTGTAACCGCAGGACTCGATCCGGCCGAGGTTAAACTCATCATGCAGGACGCTCCGGAAATCGATATTTATTGCATCAACACCTATGGTGATATCGCTTCGGTAAAAAAGAACTTGGCCAACTACGGATGGAAAGGTCCTTACCTCATTACCGAGTGGGGCCCGAACGGACATTGGGAAGTAACGAAAACACGCTGGGGAACGCCCATCGAACAAACGAGCGCAGAGAAAGCAACTTCATACAAAGAGCGCTACGAAAATGAAATTCTCGCAGCTTCCAAAAACTGCATGGGCTCGTATGCTTTTTTATGGGGCTTCAAACAAGAAACAACTTCTACCTGGTACGGACTCTTCACACGCGAAGGATTGCGCTCCGAGCCTATTGACGAAATTGAGAGATTCTGGAGCGGAAAAGCTCCTGATAACAAGGCACCTCATCTCACTTCGTTGACCATCGATGGAAAGAAAGCAGAGCAATCCATTATGCTAACCGCCGACATGAAGTATGAAGCCGAAACAATTGTTGCCGATCCTGAAGGCGATAAATTGAAAAGCCGCTGGCTCATCGTTCCTGAAAGCACGGATATCAAAGCCGGCGGCGATGCAGAAATTGCGCCTACGCCCATAGGTGGTCTATTCAAAAAGAAGGACATACAAAATGCAACCTTTCGAGCCCCCAGAAGCGAAGGTGCATACCGACTTTTCTATGAAGTGACTGACGGTAATGGTCACTGTGCCTATGGCAATATTCCTTTTTACGTAGTGCCACCCACAGCCGGCGAAGAACCCGCTCGCATGGTACGATTCAAAAAACAAGAAATGCAATGATGAAGCGATCCATTCTTTCTCTGCTAGCGCTGTCCCTTTCGTTGCAATCCTTGTGGGCGCAAACGAACGATACAACGCGCGTGGAAACACTGCTGCTGCGCGATACAACCGAATACAGTTACCCGAGCTTGGGCCTCATGCCCAAGACGTTCACGAAGCCTAAAGGCAGTATTCAGATCAATGGCTTCTACCGATTTTTCGCAACTTACACTCGTCAATTAATGCCCTACACGCTTTCGCCGGCTCTGGGCGACACAGTGTTGCCGCGTTCTTTGTTTATCGGTGATGATGCGCAATTGCCCAACCTACTCATGAACGTGAGTGGCCAGTTGCCGGGCGGCTCTTCATGGGGCTTCGACTTGCGTATGTTTCAGTTCCTGAATGGAAGCATTGGTCCATCGTATGGCAAGCAAGTGCCCGACAGCCTGCGACCCGATATTCAATATCCGTTGGGAGGCATTCCGCTGGGAGGCAACCTAGGTGCTATGCTGGGAATGACGCTGTATGGTAATTTCAAAACAAAGCTGGGATCGTGGAATACATCCGTTGGCGGTATTCAATGGCTTGCTGTTTCGGATCTGACCTTCGCATCCTGGAAAGGTTACAACCGCTTCATGTTGTTCGAACGAAACCCGTGGGATCCCATGGGCAAGAGCGTAACAAATCGTTACAAGCAATACTACGAGCAAGGTTCTATCGATCAGGATGCTCGGTGGGGAAACCGCGCCTTTCAAGGTGTAGTAGTGAATGGCACACAACTACCCGGCAATCTGTCCTGTATGCTCATGGCAGGTAAAACAGAATTGAACGGAGGTTTTAATCAAACTCCGAATTACGCTTTCGGCGGAAGAATTCGCAAGAACTTTAAAGGCAATGCATTTGTCAGTATCAACAGTATCAACACGCGCAACTT
>JAURKF010000286.1 GCA_030831885.1 Flavobacteriales bacterium | reverse complement strand
TTCTGTGTTCCAAAGCACTTCAATATTGGGTGTGCTTGTAACGCGATGCTGCATAGCTTTCGAAGCACGCATCTTGTCGCTTCTCACGAGCATATAAACCTGCTTGCAAAGTTTAGCGAGATATGTCGCCTCTTCTGCGGCGGTATCTCCGGCACCTACAATTACAACATCTTGGTTTCGGTAAAAAAAGCCATCGCACACGGCGCATGCACTAACGCCGCCTCCGGCTTCGCGCAGGCGTGTTTCATTGGGAAGACCCAGCCATTTTGCGCTTGCTCCTGTCGAAATGATAATTGAGTCGGCTGAGATGGTGTGCTTGCCATTGTCTATCTCCACCCAATGCTTCGGACCGGTAAAGTCGACCTTGGTAACCCAGCCGCTGCGGACATCAGTTTCAAATCGCACTGCCTGATTTTTAAGGTCAGCCATCATTTCAGGGCCTTTCACTCCATTGGGATACCCTGGAAAATTGTCGACCTCTGTGGTGTCCATGAGCTGACCACCGGGCTGCGCCCCTTCATACATAACCGGTTTCATATCGGCACGAGCGGCATCGATTGCTGCAGTATATCCTGCGGGTCCGCTGCCTATGATTAAACACTTCACATGTTCGTTGGCTTCCATCAAGTAAAAATTAGGATGCAAATATATTGGCACTGCGTTTCTACAATGATAAAACGCCGCCAACATGACTAATTTGGATTAGTGCAATGCAATGCTGCTTGTTTGCTTTATTGGCTTTAGCTTTACCCCAATCATGAAGTCGCTTATTTCTCCGGCAACTCGCGAAAACATTCGAATAGCTTGGTTGGCTATTGGAAGTCAGCGATTACGCGCTGTCATTACGGTGAGCATTATCGCACTTGGCATCATGGCGCTCGTTGCAATGATAACGGCGACACAGGCTCTGGAAAACAAGGTCAACAAGGAGTTTGGTCGAATGGGAAGTAATACATTTACAATGCGCGCTGGTTCTATGGGTGGTCGGCATGGGCAGGTAGAACGAGAAAATCCGCCAATTACTTATCAGGAAGCCACACGTTTTACGAAGGAGTTCGATTATCCTGCGGTTGTTTCAATGACCTCTCTAGCTTCTTTTAACGCGACACTGCGACATGGCAATGTGAAGTCCAATCCGAATATTCGCGTGCTTGGTTGCGAACCAAGTTATTTGGAGCTTTCAGGTTATGAATTGGAGGTCGGTCGCAATTTTAGTGAAGGTGAAATGGAAGATGGATTGAACGCTGTTATTATCGGCGCGGATGTTAAAAAGCAATTATTTGAAAATACGTCAGCCAACGGAAAGGAAGTTTTTATTGGTAGCTATCGCTATCAGGTGGTAGGTGTATTAAAAAGCAAGGGCAACACCTTCGGAATGTCGGGCGACAACCAGTGTTTTATTCCTGTTTCCAATGTGAGGAAAAACATGGCAACAGCAGATACCGAATATAGTTTGAATGTTCGCGTGACTGATGTTACGAAAATAGATATTGCCATGGATGAGGCACGCGGACTTATGCGGACAATCAGAGGAAATATGCCTGGAGATGAAGACTCATTCGATATGTTCAAGAGCGATCAAATAGCGCGCGATCTCAACGATTTGACTTCCAATATTACTGTCGGGGCCTCCATTATTGGCGTAATAACGCTTTTAGGCGCAGCCATTGGCTTAATGAATATCATGTTGGTGTCGGTCACAGAGCGAACGCGCGAAATAGGAACGCGTAAGGCTATTGGAGCGTCGGCTTCGACCATTCGCGCTCAGTTTTTAATCGAATCAATCATGATAGGTCAACTCGGAGGCGTGGTTGGAATCTTTCTCGGAATTATGGCAGGAAATGTAGTTTCGCTCGTGGTTGGTACTAGCTTCACTGTGCCTTGGGCTTGGATTTTTCTGGGCGTAACTATCTGCTTTTTGGTAAGCGTTATTAGTGGCTATTACCCAGCGCGCAAGGCAGCAAGGCTCGATCCTATTGAGGCGTTGCGGTACGAGTAGGTTTTACGAGTTAGCGAATCCCTTCGATTTTCTTAATTCGAGTGAGCTCTCGCTCAATGGCCCAAACCATTTTGTTGTCGGGTTCGCCTTGCTTTAATGCATGCAACAATTTTCCGGTATCCATCATCTCCCGCGAGTTTACTTCTTCCGGAAGGGCTTCGGAATATGAACTGAAAAGTGCACTAAAAGCGTGCATATAGTCTTCCTGCAGTTGAATGAGCTGCTGTACAATTGAATTCAATCCAGCGAATGTGTTGCTTTGCATGATCGATAGTTTTAGCTGGCTTATCCGAGCTTCATACTGCTCGAGCATTGCAATTCTATCGGATGAAGGAAGGGGTAAATTATTGGCTGCAATTTCATAAGTCTGTATTTCAGGCACAAGCTTTTCCTCGGCAAAAATGATTTCCTCTAGCAGTGGTAGCTTATTTCGCAACAATGCAGGTACCATGTATTTTTGGAGTAACTCCTGTTTCCAATCAAATAGTTTTTGTTCGTGCAGGTTATGCATGTCATCGCGATCGTGCAAAGATTCAAATCCCATAAGTGTCATGGCTCTTTCTTTTGAAATTTCTCTTGGCATTACGATTCGAATAAAGGTTTGTTTCAAATTATGGCCTGATTTTTATCAATCGAAAATTTGCGCAAAAGTATGCTGCAACAAGTTTCAGTATTGGTTCTGTTGGGAAGAAATGAAGAGAAGGAACCGCGCAAATGCAATTATTTTTGTTCCACACTTTTGAAAGTATGATGAAGAATTTTTTATTTGTCACGCTGAGTCTGCTCTTGACTCAATTTTGTTTTGCTGGTGAATCCGACTCTCTTCAGCGTCCGCCAGTCAGGGGAGCCATCAAAATTTCGGGAACCATTACAGGTGTCAAGTCCGGTCGCATATTTTTATGGGAATCGTTTGGGCGCAACGTGGTAAAATTGGATAGCACCCAACTGGTGAATGGCCAGTTCTCATTCAATGAGAGGGAAATTGAGCTTGGCATCTATATGCTCGGCATGAATGAAAATAATATGTGTCCGGTTATTCTTAATCCTGCTGAGAAAAGTGTGGAGCTTCAATTCACAACTGCTAAGTTGGAATCATCTATGACCTCAGCCAATTCTAAAGAGAATCAAGGCTGGGGTTTTTATATTCAACAGGAGCCAACGTTGCTCAAGGCCATTAAAGATGCGAAAGTGGGAGGTGCGAAAAATCCGGATAAGAAGGCGGAATATGATGCATTGCTCGCTCAGAAGGAAATGGATCTGCTCAGCCTTCAAAACAAAACAATCAACTACTATCCCGGTACTCAGCTGGCGAAGATTATACAATGGAAGCAAGAGCCCAATAGGACCGATATACGCAAATATTGGGATAACGTTGACTTTGGTGATGTGAGTATAACGCGCAGCAAGGTGCTCACTGATCGTATTGAGAGTTTTATGCGCACATTTAGTAAGGGAAGCGATAGTGGTTTTTACAGTTGTATCGAAGTAATTGTGGAACGAGCCAAGGCAAATGATGCTGTGCTGGAATTTGCATTGAATCAGATGCTCGTTGGTTTTTATGAGAGCAATATGGAAACAGTTTGTATGTATATCATCGATAATTATATCAACGGCGATGCATGCGGCGATGCCGATTTGAGCAATGTGGTGAAGAGCACTGCTGAAAGTA
>JAURKF010000285.1 GCA_030831885.1 Flavobacteriales bacterium | reverse complement strand
CTATTTACCGGTTATTTAAACTGTGTATTTCGGTATTGAGCCTTGCCTTAGCGGTCTATGCGTTGGTTCTGTTGCGCAATGAAGGTATATTCTATTTTCCTTCTCCTTATAACGATGGTCATTCAGCGTTAAATGCTGTGACCGCTTACTTGCCTTTGCTGCTGCTCGTTTTCATTGTGCCACTCATTTATACAACCTTTAAAATAATAACAGGACGAGTTTGGAAAGGCATTACTGCTTGGCTGCTGCTGACGAATAATGTGGTTTACCTAATCTTGTTGTACCTATTCTCTTACTGGGAATTGTTTGATCTATTCAATTAGAACGTTGATGCGATTCAACTATGAGTTATGCGAATACCGCGAATGTTGCCAACCGAATGGGATATTTTTGTTTAGTTAATATGTATGAATGCTAGTTTGAGAAATATGGAATTCTGTTCTTTCGTTACTAAACGTCCTATTCAGATACTATTACCTGTCTTGTGGTGTCTGATAATCGCATCTTGCTCGAGCGAAAAGATGGAACCTAACGACGCCTATGTGTGTCAAACTAGGCCGATTCAGAACAACTACCATCGCAATCAGCTGCTGGAATCATTTGATGAATCAATAGTGGAGGGAATCGCTTCGATTGATGTGCCGGACTCCTCCGGTGCCATGGGACGCAACAAGAACGGATATTTTCATGTGCGATTTCAGATGGGTATTTCAGCCCAGACCGATCTGGCGGTTTACAATGATGACATTCAGGCGCTGGAATACGCCATCAAGTCGATTGAATATGCTTTTCAATATCAATTACCGCAAGGTGATTTTCTGTTGGTAGTGCCAACTGAATTGGAAGGTCAAGTGCCCGGTAAGGCTGATTTGGCAAGCGGTGTTGCCTTCTTTCTTTCTTCACTGGGTTTAGCGTTAAATGATTTCGACCAAAGTTTATGGTATCATTCGGCTGCTTTGATAGCTTACAAATACAGAATTGAAGCGTTGCGACCGAACATCGAGAACGCTGCTATGTGGTTATTGACGCAGAGAAGTACGCTGGAAAATGCGGATGCGAATGCGCCTAACCGATTATTCTTTGACGCGCTTGCGTTTTACAGTTTAGGGAAATGGTTGGGCAATGATGAGCTGAAGTCCGCAGGGCTATCTTTTGCAGGATTGGCAATGGCGAAGAAGCATCCCAATGGTTATTTTCTTGAGGGTGATGGTTGGGACAGCAGTTACCAAGGTGTTGGAGTCAACGTTGGTTTCAATCTTTATACACTCCTTGTCGATTCAGAACCTTTAAAACCGATTCTATGGGATTGTTTGAGTTGTGCGGTGAATTGGCAACAGAGCAGGGTATTATCTAATGGTGAGATTTCAACGGCAGGGAACACGCGTGTTTTTCCCGGTGGGGAGGATTTTTTGGGCGTTGAGAAGGAAGTGGATTGGATTGATACCATGACTGGCTTTTTTATGATGGGATACTTGTCCAATGATGACTCCTACATAACCGCAGCCCATGAGGTGATGAACTATTATTATTAAAAGGAAAGCAGACGAAGGCAATAGTAGCATTCAAGCAATAGAAAAAATGGCTGCTTCTGACCGGTTTGTGGAAGTAGAATGGTTGGTGGCGTTGACGTCTCCGTTTCAATCTAAGTGAAGTCTTATTTTTGTGCGCATGAATGCAGTTACGTCGCTATCACAAAACCTACAATCGCTGGTGAGTCGATGCATACTCGTTTTTTTCATTGCTCTATCAGCCTCTTCCTGTTACACCAAAAAACAGATGAAGTTGGGGCATTCACTCGAGGAGAGCAGACAGTATGAGGCTGCTTACCGGGTGTACAATTACGTGTACGAGTTAAAGTACCATCAAGAAGCTAAACTAGCTGCTGCTCGGATGGCTCAAGCAATTCTAGTTGAGAAATGCAATAGGGTAGATAGCTTGTGTATGGTGGGTGATTTTGAAGGAGCCCGCGTGGCATATAACGAAGCCTCTGATTATTCTCGACAACATACATCAGAGAAATTGAACACGACATATTTATCCAATTCATATAACAATTGGAAGAGTCGATATGGATCACACCTCGCAACTCAAGCGATGAAAGAGATGAATCAGGGCAATTTCGGCACTGCCAAAGAACTCTGCGAAAAGTACCTATCCATAGCCGGCGATATGGTAAATGAAAATACGCGTAATGTGCGCATGGCGCTTGTGGTGTGTGAGCTGGCTCCTAAATTCAAGGAAGGACAACGCCTTTTCGAAAGAAAGAAATGGCGTGATGCACACAAGATCTTTCAGGAGATTGTTTCTCAAGACTCGGAATTTAAGTTGACTGTTGATGGTGATAACGCTGAAGATTACTTGGAATTATGTGAAGCAAATGGCGGATTCGATGTGACATTCCGTTATGTGGAAACAACTACCAGTGCAAATGATATTAAGGTTACACGCTTATTCGATGAAATTGAGTCTTCTCTAAGTGAAGATCCATTCATTACAATCTATGCAGGAGAGGAGTCGCTTAAACCATTGGAAGCTGAGTTGCGAAGAACGATGGAGCCTACCTACGAGCAAGGCGACCAATCGCCCCAAGCAGGGAAGTTTGTTTCAGCGCAATATGTGTTGATGGGAAAAGCACTGAATTACGTGTATAAACCTTCGGATCAAAGTCAGGAGACGAAGAGACCTTGTTCATGCTCGGAAGTTCCAAACATTGGAAGGTTGGACGATAGCATGGTTTGTTTCAAGATAGAGAGGACTTCAACCATGAGTATGGATTTCGTCTATAAGTTGATGCATGTTGAAAGCGGAAAAATTGAGCTCTCCAAGAATTTCCCTGCGGTTAAAGGACCGAAAGAGGTCACGAGCACAGGTGTTTATTATAGCGTGGAATCAAGGTTTTCTGGAGGCAAGCTCGATACTATGATTGATTTGGTAAAGGATGGCTTAGATACCATTAAGGGCAAGGAATCGGGAAGAGCACAGCCAGGTCTGTACGCCGTGGTTAGTGTGAAGAGTGAAGAAGAAATGTTGCAAGAGCTTTATAAAATCATAGCTCAATCAGTCGCTGATAACCTGGGCACGCTTACGCCGAAGAAATAGACTGCCTCACTCGCACATCATTCCAAATTCCGTAATAAAACTCAGCAAGTCAGCCACACTCACAGAATTATCGCCGTTCAAGTCATACGGACAGCAATCACCTACGCAGCCATAGGCAGCATTGAATTGTTGCAAGTCGGTTACCCCAACGACTAAATCCTGATCGAAATCGGCCGGGCAGCTGGTGGAGGTCGAGTTAATCAATGATGCGCTAGCGCTACATCCTTGATTATCTGAAACGATGAGTTCGAAGTTCCCAAATCCCAGGGTGAAGTTTCCGTTGGTGTTTGAAAGATTTTCCGAAGGTATGTCGAATTGAAAAGGACCATTGCCGGTAGCAGTGGCTGTGAATTCTACTTGACTTCCACATCCTATAGCACTTTGTGTGATGCTGATTTGTGGAGCTGTCGTGATGTTGAGCGTCAGTGTTACTATGCTGTCGCAGCCGCTTGTATTTTGCAAGGTGAATGAATAGACGCCCGGTGTGCTCGTTTGCGAACCATCGGGTAGGGTGTAGGATTCACACGCGTTTACTATCAGTTGAGCGGATTCAGGCTCACAGGTGGTGCATGCGAGAGGTGTGTCGCCCACGCGGTACACCCACTGTGGAAGCCCCCAGCCACCACCCGATTGCTGCCCCGGTATGGCTCCGGCTTGATAGTCGCATCCGGCTCCCGGAATGTCGGGGTTGTTGATGACATCCAGCGCTCCGTTGCTCACATAGATCTTACGATCGGGGCCTAGTTGAAGGCCATAGCACGAGAATGAATTGGCGAGTACCGAGTAGGCCTCGGCCATAATTGCTGCAGCATTTCCAAGTGTCAAATCATATTGGATAAGATTGGAGCCGTCGGTCACATAGAGCAAATTGCCGCTGCACGAAAATTCGATACCGTATGCGCCACCGGCAGCTCCGAAGCCGGGCAGGTTGAGGATAATTGGATTACTGAAAATCCCCGTGCTATTGTCGAAATCATATACTTCCGCGTCTTGGAAAAAGAGGTTGGCAATGGCCACACGATTGAACTGAGGGCTCACTTTTAGGAATCCCGCACCATTGCCTTGCGTACCACCTATGGTTGTAGTAACAGGAGTAGTGCTAATTCCGGCGGCTGTTATAGCGAAGGCATAGAATGTCTCTCCAGGTAAGTCGTGCGAAAGCAACCAAAAGCCATCGCCAGCAGCATTGGGAACGATACAGGCCTTCTCGGCATTGGTAGAAAAGATGGAAATGTTTTTTTGTCCGGCCACAATATCACCGAGTCCGCCGTTGAGCGACATATCCACCACGCTGTAGCGCAATCCATTGTTGGACGCTTGCTCATCGACGGTGATAAGATAGTATTGATTGCTGCTGCCCGGCTTTTCGCAAATCACTGCAGCAGTCGTTGATGAAAGCAGTACAGGGTCGCCACCTAGCAGCACCGTTCCGTTGGGCATGGGATTATTGCTAGCATCCCATGCAGTTACCCCATCTGTGTAAAAAAGCAACTCGCCGCTGTTCGGATCTGCAACACTCGCAGCACCTTCTGATGCCTGAATCGCAAAGCCACCTTCATAGCTTGGCGGATTCGTATTGAAGTTGATACCGGCCTGGTAACCGTAAACCCAGAAGTTGTTTTGGTTTTGGGCACTGATTATTGAGAAGTTTATGAGTAAGATAAGTAATGAAAGCGTTGGCTTACGGTTGAGGACGATTAAGAGATAATTGAAGGTCATGAAATAAAATGAAAGGTGGCTCATAAACAAGCATGTAGCCGAAAAAGTTCATAGGAATACAGCAGCTTAATAAGCTGATCACATGCCCTTTGAATCAGTGAAAAAGGGTAGAATTACCTGGCTATATTCATTTCGCTATGCTGACTTATTTGTATGAATATATTCAACGATTTTATGATTTGAAGCGAATATGTGTTTGATGTGCCATTATTCAATGAATCAGTGAAACTATGATTCAATAGTACTAAAACGAAAAGGCCACCCATTTGGGTGGCCTTTTTTTAAGCTTTAATTGTAGCTTACTTGCTTATAATAATTTTATTATACTGAACCTTATCTCCTGCGGAGAGTTTGCAGATATAAATTCCGCTTGCAAGCTCAGAAGCGTTGAAGCGAACTACGCGCGTTTCTCCGCCTTTCAAATCACCACTGAAAATGGTTGAAACCAATTCACCTGTGCTTGAGTAGAGCTCGAGGGCACCGCGAATATCTTGTTCGCTTGAGAACTCAATTATAGCATCGTCACTCATGGGGTTTGGGTATGATGTTAATTTTAATTGTTCACCAAAT
>JAURKF010000284.1 GCA_030831885.1 Flavobacteriales bacterium | reverse complement strand
CTTTCAAACACGACAGTTCCCCACCGATCGTAAATAACAAACCTATAGTCTCGGACTAAATCAATGTTTGAGAACACGGGTCCATACACATCATTGATGCGATCACTATTGGCTGAAAAAGAATTGGGAACCCATGCGAGCAAAGGTTCGAATACATAAGGTGTTATTTCTTCATAGTAGCACGAGTCTGCTTCAACATAAAAATGAAGAATCCGTGGACATGGTTCATCGAGGGAGTAGATGTTCAGACTGAAGAAACCGGTATCGTTTACGTTGATATTCGGATTCACTTGACCTGTGCTCCAGATGTATTGTCCTGTAGCATCGGCGCTGAGTTGAATGAACTGTTCACCTCCCGGACAAACGCTGTCCGTAAAGATAACAGGAAGCGTTGGAGTTGCCGGAACCACATGATACTCTGCATAATGCGGGCAAATCGTATTTGGTATATCGACCATCAAGAAATACATACCTGTATCAGTTACGGGTGCGAAGTAATCGGTAGAGCCGGTGCTCCAGTCGTATTGCCCTGTAGTGTCTGCTTCCAGTCGAATGGTGTTGTCACCACCCGGGCAAATACTATCGGTAAACTGCATTGGTGGTTCCGGATAGTTGATGATTACAAGCACAGTGTCGGTATCCGTGCATCCAACATTCGATGTTACGGTTCCATAATATTCCGTATCGTTCGTGGGCGAAACTTGTGTTGAATTGGTATTGGCAATCGGTCCCGATGCATCGGCCCACGTGTAGTTTTGCAATGGTCCAACGGCTAGGTCAATCGTCGCTTCATCGCCATCGCAAATATCAATATCGGCACCCGCGTCGGCTACAGGTGGATCAACAACTGTAACCGTATAATCGTCGTCATTGGCGCCACATTGATTGAGCACGTTGAGACTAAGCGTGTAACTTCCCGCTAAATTGAATGCAATGTTTAGCACATTGTTGGAAGTATCCTGAAATGCAATTTCGCCGGGTAATGCATCGGTTGTCCATGAATAATAGGTGTTTCCGATAAAGGGCACCTGATAGCTTACGGTGTCTTGCAAGCAAATAGGTGACGGACCTGTAACAAATACGACCGGAGGTCCGGAGACCACCACGGTATGCACAGGATTCCACGGACTTACACATCCATTATTTGTTCGTTGAACGGAAAATTCGAGCACTGTAGGAACATTGGCTGTAACCAGTAAAATATTGGATGTTGCACCATTGGGCGATTCGAAGGGCACACCATTGTTGATGCCACTGCAACTCCACATATATGTTGAGCCATCGCTTGGATCATATGGATTAAACATCAGTAGTACGCTTGCCGGCGCGCATAGCGTGTCAGCAACACTAAAGTCTGAATAATCGTACGAAGTGAGTATTTGCGGTTCAGTTGTAATGACACCTACCGTAATTCGGATGAGAGTGCTCACTGTGTTGCTTGGATCGGAAGGGTTGGTAGCAATGACGCGCAAATAGTTCATGCCAATTGGAATTCCCATTGCTAAAGCCTCTTCGATGCAAGGGACTGTTATTTCTAGTTGAGTGTCCTCTGTGGCAGCAACCTCGCCCAGCAGGCCATTGGGGCCGATTTGCGCGAATGACTGGCTCGATAATAATTGTGTAGTAAAAATGTTTCCAGGCAAATACTGCACGTTCTGACCATTGGTGTTTACATCGAGTACGATGTTTTGTGATTCACCATCGGGGTCGTTTGCGCATTCAGTAATACAGAAACTAATATCTTGAATTTCGTTGGTTGTGACATCACATCGCTGAATGCAAAATGGACCCCACACCGTGCCGATGGCAGAGGGGCTTGTCGATACGATACGCAAGTAGTAATTGCAACCCGGCTCGGTGTCGGGTATTATTCCTGACACGCTTCCCGGTTGAGGCACAATGGAAGGGTCATACGTGGAAGGATCGGGCGAAGAGCCCACAATGGGCGGGGTTGCAGAGAATGTTCCATCGGGTTCAGACAATTGACACACGTAAACGTTGTTTGCATTGAACACACCCAACGAGAAAAATGGTATGTCGATAACACTGCTCACGCAGACCGGCAGCGGGTCTAACGTAACGATAGGAGGACCGAGGGGTGCAGTTGTTATTTCGTTCGGGCATTCAATTATTTCGAAGCATGCAGAGGCCGTTCCTGTGATGGCGGGTTGTGGCGAAAGCCTGCTCAAGCGCACTGTATAACAATCGCCCGCTGCGGCACCATTTGGCAACAAAATGGTTGTGCTACCTGAAGTAGTTGGGTAGCTTATGTTGATGGCCCATGAAGTGAAAGGGGAGGGATAAGTTCCGCCATTATTGGATAACTCGAGTAGGTATGTACCATCACATAAAGGTTGCGATAACTCGTAATTGATGGTCAGATAGGTTCCTTCGCATACGGGATTGGGAGCGACAGAAGTAATAGTGATTTCAACCGGATCGGCCTCCGATAATGTTGCGACAACATTGATATCGTCTATTCCAAAGGATAATTCACCACCGACGCCCGATGCATCATTTTGAAAGCGAAATCCGAATTGCAGATTTCCCACATCGCTGAATGCGGGATCCGTAATGTCTTCGTATTGCCAGATGGATGAGTTGTTGAGGTTGCCGCCCAGTTGTATCCAGCCGCCACCATCGGCTTGATACCAAAGTGATCCGTATGAGTTTGCGTTGCCTTCGCCTATCCAAAAAAAGCTGATGTGAATTTCATCGAGCCCATACGTGCAAAAGCCCGAACCGAGGTAGGCGAATTGATCGGAGGGCTGTGCCTGATCAAAGCACGCGTTTGTAGATGGCGCCGTGGTATTCTGTACGTGCAGGTACTGACTAAATGGAGCACCTCCAATATTGCCTCCTGTAGTGCTATTTTGGTTGGGTGTATCAGCACAACCCCCCGTTCCGATATATTGATTGTTTACAATCCATTGATTGGGACCGCTGTTGGAGCCGGGACCACTGTTGTTCAAGCTAAAGGCACCGCCACCGGTTTCGAAATTTTCACTGAATAAAAGAATGTCCTGAGTCAATCCTTGAATGGAATTCAACAGGAGAAACAAAAGCAGATGTGTAAAGAAAACAATCCGCATGCGCAGGTAAGCAGTTAAGGGGTTGCCTTAACAAATATAGAAGAATTGACAAAAAACGCAGAAATATTAAAGCGTTTGCTTCACTTCTACCTCTTCGAATGCTTCTACGTTGTCGCCAACTTCGATGTTGTTGAACTTATCGATGTTCAAACCACACTCATAGCCCTTCACGACTTCCTTCACATCATCCTTGAAGCGCTTCAATGAGCCAAGCTCTCCGGTATAGATTACGATACCGTCGCGTATCACGCGCACTTTGCTGGCACGCGAAATTTTTCCGTCGAGTACCATACAACCGGCAATGGTTCCCACCTTGCTGATCTTAAATACCTCGCGTATTTCCGCAGTACCGGTAATTTGCTCTTCGATGCGAGCTGATAGCATTCCCTCCATTGCCTCCTTAACCTCTTCAATGGCCTTGTAGATGATGGAGTATAGCTTAATCTGAATTTCTTCGTTTTCGGCAAGCTTCCGCGCAGTGGCGCTAGGACGAACCTGGAAGCCGATGATGATTGCATCGGACGCACTAGCGAGCAACACATCCGATTCGCTGATTTGTCCAACACCTTTGTGGATGATGCGTACCTGAATTTTTTCTGTAGAAAGCTTTTGCAATGAATCGGTAAGCGCTTCCACGGAACCATCCACGTCACCTTTAACAATGAGGTTGAGCTCCTTGAAATCGCCCAAAGCGATACGACGCCCAATTTCCTCGATGGTAAGGTGTTTCTTCGTGCGCAAGCTTTGCTCCCTTTGCAATTGTTGACGCTTAAGTGCGATGTTGCGCGCTTCACGCTCATCTTCCATCACGTGGAATTTGTCACCGGCGTTGGGAGCACCTTCAAAACCGAGAAGCGATACCGGAGTAGCCGGTCCCGCTTCGTTCACTTTTTGTCCGCGCTCATTGAACATAGCTTTCACACGACCACTGTGATGACCTGCAAGAATAGCATCGCCAATTCGCAATGTGCCTGCCTCAACCAGTAAGGTAGTCACATAGCCACGACCCTTATCCAGCGCAGATTCGATTACCGTACCTATAGCACGCTTATCAGGGTTAGCTTTCAAATCGAGCATGTCGCTTTCTAGTAATACCTTTTCAAGCAATGCATCGATATTAAGTCCCTTCTTGGCAGAGATTTCTTGTGTTTGGAATTTTCCTCCCCACTCTTCTACCAGAATATTCATACCCGAAAGTTGTTCGCGGATCTTATCGGAGTTGGCACCTGGTTTATCAATCTTATTGAATGCAAAAATCATGGGAACACCCGCCGCTTGGGCGTGCGAAATGGCCTCTTTCGTTTGAGGCATGACGCTGTCATCAGCTGCAATTACGATGATAGCAAGGTCGGTTACTTTAGCACCACGTGCACGCATAGCCGTGAACGCCTCGTGACCCGGTGTATCGAGGAATGTTATTTTTCTTCCGTTAGAAAGTTCGACGCTGTAAGCCCCGATGTGTTGAGTGATACCACCCGCTTCACCTGCAATTACGTTTGCCTTTCGAATGAAGTCGAGGAGCGAGGTTTTACCATGGTCAACGTGACCCATGACAGTAACAACCGGCGGACGAGTAGTCATGTCATCCGGATTATCGATTTCCTCTGCGATGCTTTCTACAACATCAGCACTAACGAACTGTACTTCGAAACCGAATTCTTCCGAGATAATGTGGATAGTTTCTGCATCGAGTCGCTGGTT
>JAURKF010000283.1 GCA_030831885.1 Flavobacteriales bacterium | reverse complement strand
ATTTGATATATCAGGTATTATGGATGATAGCGGTTCTAATAACCTGCTCCTCTCATTACTTTGGTTGGCTCATGGTTGCAACTCAATGGTCAATCATGCTGCTAGTAGCTGACCTGCGTAAAAAGATTTTGCGAAGAATTACACTTTCTACAGCATTCGTTTTTTTGTGCTATTTACCATTGGGCGTTTTTCTGGTGGACCGATTTATAACAACACAACAAGAGGTGTCTTCGATACAAGCTCCACTTGATATTCAGATTTTCAATCACCTGCTTAATCAATTCTTAAACGACCATTCGGTAACCCTTACTCTAACCCTGGTTGGCCTGTTCTTCACTATCCGACTTTTAATTAAAAGAGCATTCTTCGCAGGATTTGCCGGGCTACTGCTCTGTATGGCGTTGCTTAGCACTCGAGCAGAGCTTCTCTTTTCCGAGCATCCTCTATTAAATGTTGCATTGGTTTCTGCCCTCATATTTTCATCCATAGGAATTACTCTGCACCTCATTCGAGGTAATTTATCCGTTTACGAAAAGGCCATAGCACTTTGGGCAATCATACCACTCATTGGAACTTACTTCATTTCAATGAAAATGCCCATATTCATAGATCGCTATCTCTGTTTTTCGATTCCTGCGCTATTGTTAAGCGCAATCACACTTCTGAAATGGTTCGAAGTTCGGGCTATTCAATTTGTGGCTCTAGCCGTTTTGATGGCGCTATACATCTTCAACATTGAATACACTCCCTCATACAATGTCGACAATCGTGATACGATTTACGCTTTCCAAGATTATCATTCCAGGTCAAATTTGAGTATTGTTGGGCCCGGTTATCAAGATGTAGATTTCACCTATTACTTCGATAATTCTATTTTTTATAACGGGAAGGAACACATGCGGGATACTGCGGGAATAAAACTCGTAAACGAGCAAGGTTACACTCGTTTCAAAGAAGGACTGCGAAGGGAGCTGCTTAGAAATAGAATATTGATATCACATGACAGTTCCAACTTACAAATCGATACATCTACGGTACGATCTGTAGCATATTATGACGGAAACACCAAACTTGCCTATCCTCATAACGGCATTATTGAATTTCTGACAAAGCGCTACGGGGAGCCCGTGGAAAGAAAAACGTTTATGGACGTTTATTCTATTTATCGCTTTGAGAAGTAACCATGTTTTTCTTCCTTCGAAACCCAATTACGGTCACTTATAACTCGAGATAAGACTTGTTCATTGCCCCAAACTTCTCATTGAAGCGTGCGACCCCCGGATTGGAAGAGCCCATAAAGTTGACACGAGTTTCTGACTCGATGGAACGACAATGGAGGAATAACTGATTGAGCAGCCATGGCATCGGTTCGTGCGATCGCAATTGCGGGTTGACTACATTTTGAATCAGGTATAAACGACCCCGATGATGTATGTAAAACTGCATGGCTGCCCACTCGTTATTTATACGAACACCGCAAATAGCGCCGCGTCCAAGGGCAGATGCCGCCTCATACAAACGTTGCATGGTTTGTTGCTGAATGTTGGGCCACGGGTAGGGATGAAAGCGTTGCATGCACTTCTGAAAATCGGCCCACACAACATGCTGCACCAACTCGGGTTGATTCTTTTCTGCCTTACGCAGGTTTTTAGCGAGTTCCTGTGAAGGTTCCCATTGCGGAGAAAGTTGCAGGATTTGAACCTGCTTTTCCGTGGAGCGGTTGCCTTCAAAAAGCACATGCAGTTTCTTAATCCCCCGAAAACGTGAAAGGCTTTCGCGTATGTGAGATTCTTCGCCTTCAATCCACTTCACATAAAGCGGAGTTTTCAGCGTTGGTATCACAGCAAACTTGTGTTGAACGGGCCACGGAATGACTGCTTCGTAATTGCCCAACACCCATCCTTTCCAAGACTTGCATACGGCGTTCCAATACCAAGCCTCGGAAAACACCTCGCCATTTTGGCGAGCAATGCAAGCATCCCATTGTTCAGGATTGATTCTTTTCTGTGAAAGGAGTTTCCATTCCGACATGCAGCAAAGCTAACGCTCCAAGCGAGAGCATGGCGTCATTCAAACGAAATACGTTTTAAAACCCAAAACCAAATCCTGTAGCCAGGAGCACACCACCCGGCGCCATCATTTTCATGGTTGTTTTGGATAAATCGGAAAGAGTTTCGCCGGAGGTTACCTTGTAGTTGATGCCGGTAATCGGGAATGAGTATCCCACCTGGAAAAAGAAGCGATGGTGCTCTTTAATCGCATACGACTTGTACCACGACAATTGCAGGTTGGTTTGTGCGCCCAGTTCCAACGTTACGTTTTTAGATTCCTCGTTGGATAATTCTAGCTCTGTTTCCATTTCGGGAAGACCGCTTGCGTAGGCAATACCTGCGGCAATGGCCGAACCCTTTTGCATACAACCGGAATAGAAGTAACGAAGCTCGCCGGCGCTTTTAAATCCCCACGAGCCCAAGCCACCCGAAACAGATCCCTGCACCTTATCGATTAGTTTGAAATCGACACCAATGCCTGCGAGTCCATAATTCGAATTAAGGCCTGTACCAAGTGTAATAAATGTAGTCTCGCACGATTGGTCCACGTTTGTTTTTTCAGTACCCGATTGATTCTGCGCGACCGCCTTTAATGTCATCATGCTGATGGCAATAATGAGTTGGATTGTTTTCATGATTGATTGGTTTTGTTTGTCAAACGTATACCGATGGCAGGAGTTGGTTCATGAGCATTCGGGGTGAAGAGATTGATAAGAATCAAGTGAAGGCATAACAAGAACCAATCGGTTCGTTGCACTTCACTATACGCAAATAACGAGCGCATTTTTGTGTGGCGCGCTATGCACTGCTGAGATCGATTGGAGGTGCCGGTGGAGTTGCGGGGTGGCTTTGAAAATAAAATTCCCTCATAAGCAATGTTGATTATATTAGCTTTATAACCAAACATTTAAGCTTTATTTTACAAGTACTCACACAATAAGCTAGACAATGCCAAAATCGCAATTCCTCTTTCAATATTTAAGACCGTTTTTTTTGGGTAAGCATCTTTGTAATAACCTGTCTGCAAGCAACCGCGCAGATTAACTACATAACGAAGGACAGTGTAATTGCAGGTAGCATGCAGCAGTGGAAGCATTTCAAAAACGACAGTGCTCATTTCGCATTACCTACCTATACCGACACACATT
>JAURKF010000282.1 GCA_030831885.1 Flavobacteriales bacterium | reverse complement strand
TTGATAATGGTGAGAAGGTTATTGGCCCCCACCCATAAGTTGCCATCCGACAAACGTTGCATGACGCCTCTGTTGCACCCGACTCCCAGAAAACCATCGTAAGTATCGTAGATTTTAAACAAAACCTCTTCATCTGAAAGAAATGGATGGTTATTCCCGGTCTTAAATTTTTCCTCAATTTTTTCGGTAGCCACCCTGCAAAGCCCCATGCGTGTTCCTATCCACAAATCGCTTCCGGTGGATGTGCTGTCTTCCCACAACGATTTTACAGCATCATTGCATAGGCCATCTGCGGTTGAAAAGCTTGAAATAGAATGACCATCGTATAGATTCAATCCATCATTTGTCCCAATCCAAATATTTCCCCATCGATCCTGAAGCATTGAATTTACTTGATTGCCGCTTAGACCGTTTTTGGTGGTGTAGTGAGAAAATTCGCGCCCATTGTAATAAGTCACACCACCACCCTCAGTACCAAACCAAATATTTCCGCAACGATCTTCTAAAGCGCAAATGACCT
The DNA here is from genome assembly GCA_030831885.1 of Flavobacteriales bacterium. Next base: position 3,481 of record JAURKF010000282.1, on the reverse strand, counting down.
TGTTATTGCTTAGGCCATTCTTGGTCGTGAAATGAGTAAAAATCTTACCATCGAGACGAAAAACACCATCATCCAATGTGCAGAACCAGCTGTTCCCTGATTTATCCTGAAGAATATGAGAAACACTCAAATTCTTGAGCTCGTCATTAATAATTATTTTTTTAATGTCAACACCGTCGAACTCAACAAAACTGCTCCTCTCGATCCCCAAACAAATCTTTCCGGATTTATCTTTCATCGCGCTTTGAATCGATAAACGCAAGGACGAATCAAACTCGTAATTGTAATTTTCTAGTGACGAACCATTCTGACTAATCAGGCCATCCGCGGTGCCTAGCCAGCAGTTTCCAGGAGATGCCTCCATTATGGATTGAACAGATGAATTCATTAGCCCTTCTTGAGAACTCAGATGCGAAAAATTAGCTCCATCGATTCGACAGACTCCACCGCCACCTGTGCCCACCCATACATTGCCGCTGCGGTCCTCTTGAATAGAATAAATAAGGTCATTGCTTAGACCATTGGAGGTTGTAAATGCGCTAAACGTTTCACCATCCAAACGGCAGACACCTCCGGTAGTTCCAAGCCACAGATTGCCCAAATGGTCAATTTCTATGCATCCAACGGAATTATCGATAAGCCCATGCTCAGTCGTGTAGTTCCAAAATAAGTTTCGGTCAAACTTACTTACCCCGGCCGCTGTCCCAAACCACATATTTCCTTGTAGGTCCTGCTCAATACTAAAAACTATATTACTGGAAAGTCCTTGCTGGATTGTGAAATTCGCAAATGTGTTGCCGTCAAAACGGGTGACTCCACCGCCAAAAGTACCAAACCACATATTTCCAGACCGGTCTTCGCAGATACTTGAAATATTCTTATGGCTCAATCCTTCTGCAATGGAATATTGATAAAAATTATCATCATCATATTTTATTATTCCATCTCTATCTGTGCCAAACCATATGTTCCCGAGGTGGTCTTGCAAAATTGCCATTATTTCTAACTGATCAGTGTTCTTAATGGGTTTGAAGTTATAAAAGCACTTTCCATCATACTTGGAAATCCCGCCAACGGTGCCGAACCAAATATTACCTTGTTGGTCTTCGAGCATACACATTATATCATTATTTACCAACCCTTGCTTGGTCGAAAAATGTGAGAAATAATGACCATCATACCGTGAAACTCCACCTGAATTTGTGCCAAACCAAACATTGCCTTGGCTGTCTTCCATAACGCAATTAATAACATCGTGCCTCAATCCTTCCAACTTACTGAAATACCCCACACTCGCTGAATTAATCTCCCTCCGAGCCATTTTTCCAGCCACCACAACTTCCGGTTGGCCGGCTGTAATAACACTATCGACTGCCGGAACAGGTATAGGAAAAGCGCACGAGTCGCGCCCGGGAATGCGAATGCTCGGCGATCCTGCTTTTACCGCTATCGGCTGGCCGGCTTTTCGAATATTGGAGGTAAGCTGAGTAATGGTAGGCTTTCCCATTGGAAATCTGCTTACCACTGCGTCTGACAGACTGTAAACTGCAGGAGGCTCAACACTATCTACGGGAACGATGTAAGGCTTTGCCTCAACCACTTGAATCGCATGCCCCGGAATATGCTGCTCCTGCTTTTTTCCGCACGAATAGAGCAAAAACACAAGCAGGATAATCGCAGCGCAACGCATGGCACGAAAGTAATAAAGTTGTGAATTCAAGTAATAAGAAATTGCCTGCTTGTTTCTTGCCACAACACCTCACTTCTTCAATCCTGATTATCTTTGCCGTGGTTCAATAAATAACCAAACTCACTTTCGACAATGACTCAAATCGGACACAAACCGGAGGGAGCCAATCTGGACTACCTCGGACTTAAACACGTTGCAACAGCATATTGGAACCTTCACCCTGCTGAGCTTGTGGAAGAAACTATCGGACTCGGACAAGGTGTTCTAACAGACACCGGAGCCTTGGCCATTGATACCGGCGAATTCACCGGACGATCACCCAAAGACAAATTCATCGTTGCTGACGATACCACAAAAGATACCGTATGGTGGGGTGGACAGTTTAACCTGCCATTTGACCCTGAAAAATTTGATCGCCTTCAAGCTCGCATATGTGCTTACCTCACCAACCGCGATGTGTATGTGCGCGACATGTTTGCTTGTGCCGACGAGCGTTATCGCATAGGTGTGCGCGTGGTGACTGAATACCCCTGGAGCAACATGTTTGCATACAACATGTTCATTCGTCCTTCGAGCGAACAACTAGCCAATTTTACTCCCGATTGGAACATCATCTGTGCTCCCGGCTTTATGGCCATTCCAGATCAAGACGGCACCCGACAGCACAACTTTGCTATACTAAATTTCTCCAAGAAAATCGCCATTATTGGCGGTACGGGTTATACCGGTGAAATCAAGAAAGGAATTTTCACGGTTCTCAACTACGTGTTGCCTCAAGATAAAAAGGTGTTGAGCATGCACTGCTCAGCCAACATCGGGGCTTCCGGCGACACCGCTGTGTTCTTCGGATTGAGCGGCACGGGAAAGACAACACTTTCTTCCGATCCGAATCGTCAGCTTATTGGTGACGACGAGCACGGCTGGACCGATACTACCGTGTTCAACTTCGAAGGCGGCTGCTATGCAAAGACCATCGACTTAACGCATGAGAAAGAGCCCCAGATTTATGACGCCATCAAGTTCGGAGCTATACTGGAAAACATCGGCTTTGAAGCGGATGGTGTAACTCCTGATTATTCAAGCAATGAAAAGACCGAAAATACACGCGTCAGCTATCCCCTCACCCACATCGACAATACCGTGAATCCATCGGTGGGTGGTATTCCAAAGAATATCTTCTTCCTTACTTGCGATGCTTTTGGTGTGTTGCCCCCTATTTCGAAGCTTACGAAAGGCCAGGCGATGTATCAGTTCATCAGCGGTTACACAGCGAAAGTTGCCGGAACCGAAGCCGGGGTGACCGAACCAACGACTACGTTCAGTGCTTGTTTCGGTGCTCCCTTCCTCCCTCTCCACCCTACCAAATACGCAGAAATGCTTGGAAAGAAAATGGAAGAAAGCGGAGCTCAGGTATGGCTTATCAATACCGGTTGGAGCGGCGGAGCATACGGCACCGGGGAGCGCATGAAATTGAAGTACACGCGTGCCATGATAACAGCTGCACTGGAAGGCAAACTGGATGGTGTCAGCTATGAAAAACACGATGTTTTTGGTCTTCAGATGCCCACCTCCTGTCCGGATGTGCCCACAGAACTGCTCAATCCGCGCAATACATGGAGGGACAGAACAGCCTATGATGCGAAGGCCAATGAGCTTGCCGATAAATTCGTGAAGAACTTTGAGAAGTTCAAGGAGTTCGCAAATGAGGAGATAATGGAGGCTTCACCCGTTGTCCTCTCCAAAGCATAATATTGATACTGTTGAATTCAGCAATACCATGCTCATGCATGG
>JAURKF010000281.1 GCA_030831885.1 Flavobacteriales bacterium | reverse complement strand
CTACGTGCACTTTTTTGAAGAGTAGCAGCTGATTTTTTACAGCCACAGTGTCGAAACGGTTAGCCTTTGCGTCGGCAATTCCCGCTGTGTTGCAGCTCCAGAGTTCTAAGTTATTTCCACCCGAGAAACGCACTTCCCAGCTGTCGGTAGGAATAACGTGATTTATCATCCGCACCTTGCTTACTTCCAAATGAGGATACTCGAATATGCCTGTATATCGCCATTCTGATTCGTTAGTGAAGAAACGAGTGGACAGAAAGCCGGTGAAGCCTTCCATATGCACGACAAAAGGTTCTTCACTTCGGCCGATGCCGGGAATTTCCAATAGCATGATGGTACCGGTGTGATCGGGAGTAGGAATACCCACATACCAGATTTTAGCAGGCTCGTCACCGTCGGTAAAAATCTCAACCCGTTTGGAAGATGTGGCTAGAAGCTTTAGCATGTTCTCGCGGGATGAATCGCTGACGTTGCCTCGGATACGTATACGATTGAACGTCTTCAGCATAAGATTTACGGCATCTTCACGCGCCTGTAATTTTCCGTTGAGCTGCCACAATCGTTGACCCGGAATGCGCTCGAGAGTGGCTATTTTGCCAAGATGATCTGTTATTATTATTTTAGAAACACTGGCAGTGTCTTCAATTGCGAAGTCACTTAGCGGCTCATCGGCGAGCGTGCTGGTATGCGATTGAAAATAGACCACTCCCGCTGCAATGATGAGCGCTGTGAGAACAAATCCGAGTATTAGATTTTTCTTCATCTTATTTTTAGAGGCATAGCCGCTTTTTTAGTCCAGCGTCTTGTGCGGGCAACAAATTGTATAATACCCAGTATCGCAACAACCAGTATCGGCACTGCCGTGTTGATTACCTTAATGGATGTTGATGAAGTTTGGATTTTTTCGTCGGCTAGCTTGCGCAATTTGATTGTTCGTGAGCGCACACTTATCAGTGCCTGATCATCGAGCAGATAGTTCATGCAGTTCATTAAAAACTCTTTGTTATCGTATAGGAGCCTTCGAAATTGAGGGTCGTATCCTAAGGCTATGGGCATCGGTTTTCCGCCCCGCATATCCACATCATTGTAGGCGATATCGCCATCGGCAATTACGATCATTTTTGTAGCCATGCTTTTTTCACGGTAGGCAATATTGGGGTCTTTCTTTATTGCATCGGGCGTTTGATCTCGAAAGGCACTGGGGAATTTACCCTCTAGTACCATTGCCATAGTCCGTTCAGGATTTGCTCCATTTTCAAAATACTGCTGGTTGAAAGCCAACAATTGCAGGTCAACTCGCACGGGGGCGCGCAATTCTTTCGATAGAGGTGAGCTTTTTAGCAAGGGAATTTTGATTACATCCGGGCTGGCGTTTACGCTGTCCAGACTTCCTGCGAACTCCATCTTGATAGGATCAAGATTGGCTGTTATCGGGTGGGTGTAAGCTGATGAGAGCAACAGGGGGGCATAATAGTTAGTGCGGTCGGCATAGCCGCGCTGATTGCCCATTGGTCCGTTGTCGAGAATGATAGGCGCACCTTGAAAGTCAATTACCAGCGATCGATTCAAACGGACACCATATTCGAATAGCATCTCATACAAGCCGTTTTCATTGCTTACCGCCATAGTGGACTCTGAATTGCGAAGACTGTCCATATTGATTTTTAATGCATCCAGCATCCATAGTACTTTTCCGCCATTCATGATATATTGATCAATTACAAAACGGTCCTTGTCACTTATCAGAGAATCAGGACCGGCCACCACCAAGGCAGCATAGCGATTGGTACGCAGCGTCATATTTTCCGCCTTATCGCTGAATGCGTTGATTCGCGCATCGATACGCACGGGTTCGACATCGTAATTTTCTCGCAAGCCGAAAATGAAGTCGGCGAGGTTGAGACCTCCTATTTCGCGATGTCCGGTGAGAATGGCAATCGCGGGTTTTTCCTTTCGGGTAATTTTTCTGAGGCTATTTGCAAGTTCATATTCAAGATTATTGACCGAGGTGTTTACCATCTGTTCGGGTGCTACGGGTGTTTCCGTTTTTAAAAACTGTATAGGGTACTCGCGTCCTTGGTACTCTAATACAGCAGCAGGCCAAATGAGTTTCGAAGCTTGCGCTCCGTTTTCGTTGAAAGCGATATTTGAAAAGCGGAGTCCTTTCTCATCCAAAGCTTTAAAGGTTTCATTGATAATCTTTTGATCGCCGCTTTCATATGGGTCGATAAACTCATAATCAATCATACCACCGCTATAATCTACAAACTCGTCAAGACGTTCTTTGATGCTGCTCTCCAATCGCTTGTATTCTGCTGGGAAATCACCATGGAGATAACAGCGAATGAAGAGTGGATCCGGCAAGTTGGAAAGTAATTCTTGAGTAGCAGGTGTAAGCGAATGGCGCTTCTCTTCTGTGAGGTCAACCTTGAAGAAATAGAACGAAAGCAGAAATGCGGAAATTACAACGATGCTCAGCGAGAGCAGTAATTGCAGTATGTCGGATCGTTTTCTTCGCATATAAGGTTACCCGTTTTCGGGGCACAAATTTCGGTAAACCACGCCAACGGCCAAGCGTTAAAAAATCTCGACTTATACAGCCCCGATGTTTAGCACTTGCGCCAAATATTCATTGGTGCGTGGACCTTTGTTCATGAGAATATCGATGCAGGAAAGTCCGCTCATGAATGCATGACGGTCACTAAATACCTGTGGATAGGAGGGGAGTTCGGGCCACCGTTGGGCGGGTTCCCATAGGTAGGTGTAATCGCCGGTTTGGTAGTCCCATGGTTCATCACATAGTGTATATTTCAACTCGATACCACAAGACTTCATCCATTCAAGCGCTTTAAGATTTAAATCGAGTAGAAACGTTTCGCGTTGCATGATAACGATTTGAAGTCGGTCGAAATAGTGCTCGAAATAGGCGGCTCTGCCATAAGCAGATCGCAATGTATTTAGGTGCTGTTTTCGCCAGTCGCCTGCCGACAATCGGATTTCTTTAAAGGGGGTCTTCACTCCTTTTTGTCCTTCAACGGGAACGGTCAAACTCAATCGGCCATTCACTCCCGAAATGTCGTAGCGGTTGCGAAAGGTTTGTTTTAAATAAGTTTCATTGGGATTAATTATTGCCTCTGGCGACGCAAGAGCAAGCCAGTGTGCCGAGGGGAAAAGACAAAGTGGAAGAGTGAATCCGGCGGACATGACTTAATCGTTGTCAGTTTTTAGAACGAACCAATAGTAATATCCGTAAACGAGAAATATTACGCCAACAATCATGGGTGTAAGAAAAAAGATGGGTGAGCGCTGCTGGGATTCAGGGCGCTCCAAATCTTTTGAGTAGTTGTAAATTGGTACTATAATCACGCTCAGGAAAAGCAGTAGAAAGATAATGTTGTATGCCAAATTTACGCCCTTCCAGATTTTACGTTTGAGCGGATTACCCTGTGCGTCATAGCGCACTGCCTCCATGGCATTACGTGTGCGCGCCTTTCGTTGCTGATGCTCTACCCATAGTTTGTAAACTAATTCGCGACGTCTCAAATCTGCTTCGGAAATTCTTTCTGATTGAAGCATGGTGTCATAATTCTGACGCTGTGCTCTATCCATGAGGAACGAATAGGCCTGCTGACACTCCAAAAACTGCTCGTGCGCATTAGGCGATGGATTCACATCTGGGTGTAGTTCTTTGGCCTTGCTTCGAAAGGCGCTGCGAATGTCATCCTCAGTCGCCTCATGATTTACACCTAAAATGTGGTAGTAGTTTTTCATGCATTAACCCGCTTGTCCGCGCATATACATTTCCATTACTCCTAAAATGAATCGGAGTACAAATAATGCCCCGAGTAATGCAGAAATAATCATACGAAAGCGAGCTTCTTTTTTGGTAAATCGATCAAACTGCACAATGATGTCAACAGCAACCGATGCCACTGCCAAAAACTCAAGAAAAGTGATCAGCTTCCAGTGTTTCACAATCTCCTGATAAAAGCCAACAGGAAATCCCCAAAATTTACCCGACCAATAAAGCAGGTTGTAGGCGAATAACAGTGAGTATGTAATAATTATAATGGGCGATCGTCCGGCTGTAGTCTGATTCATGGCTGCAAGATATCAATACATGCCCGGTAAACGCTCCTTCGAGGACTCTTTCAATTTCGACTGAGTGATGTTCTGTACCCGTTCGCGGAAGGCGCTCACATGCTCATCGTGCAGATCGAGATGCGCCACTAAGCGAATCTTGTCGGCGCCGAATGTGAAACATTGTATTCCTTCTTTGGCAAGCGCCACCATGACGGCTGCTGATGGTATTCCTGAATTCATTTCGGCAATAACAATGTTCGTATCGATGGGCATCAATGACTTCACCCAATCGAGTCCCTGAAGGGCAATGCCAAGCTCTTGTGCGCGCTTGTGATCGTCTGCCAAGCGGTCTACATGATGTTGTAATGCATACAAACCTGCGGCGGCGATGAAACCAGCCTGACGCATGCCTCCTCCCATTGATTTGCGTCGACGGTGCGCATGGTAAATAAAGTCTT
>JAURKF010000280.1 GCA_030831885.1 Flavobacteriales bacterium | reverse complement strand
CGGAAACTGCACCTTGCAGCTTATCGAGCAATTTGAAATCGACGCCAATTCCGACAATACCATAATTGGAATTGATTCCTGTCCCCAATGTGATGAAGGTTGTTTCGCAGGGAGGAATTACTTCTGTTTTTACAGGATCGGATTGATTCTGAGCGATAGCCTTCAAAGTTATAAATGAGATGAAAGCGATGAGTTGAATTGTTTTCATGGTAGTTGGTTTTATTTGATAAACCTCGAATTGAAAAACTCATTTCTCTATGAGCATTGTATGTTGAGGTGTTGAGAAAACTCAAGTTGTCGATGTTTTTAAGCGATAGACATTCCTATGTTTGAATGAACCTTTAACCAACACCCGATGCGAATCGCGCTTCTGACCTTATTTCTATTTTATGCAACCATTGGTCTTTCGAGGGATGTGGATACGACCGATATCACGTTTACAGGAGCAACCATAAACCCATATGCAGCCGAATACGACACCTCAGGTAAGTTGGTTTTTTCGGGCTATGTCGATGCGTATTTCGCATCGTATACAGATGCGAACAGCGGCTCTCCCTACGTGAAATTTCCAACAGTTTGTGCGCGCAACAAACAATTTGGTTTGAACATCGTGCAAGCTTCGGCTCGTTATCAGTCCAATCGTTTTCGCGGAACAGCCACCCTATTTACCGGCGACTGTGCGTCATCGGCTTGGTCGGTTCCTTACAATGCTATACAAGAAGCCAATCTCGGATTTCGCATCGCAGGCAAGTTGTGGCTCGATGCCGGTTTTTTCCGCACGCATATAGGGCTGGAGTCGATACAGCCGCGCGAAAACATGACGCTGAGTCTGGCAAGCACTACTTACTTCGAGCCCTATTTTCTGAGTGGAGCCAAACTAACGTGGCAGCACTCCGACCAATTCACCCTGCAGGTAAATGCATTCAACTCGTTCAATCAATATGTTGAAACGAATCGCAACAAAGCTGTTGGTATATCCATGGGATACAATCCAGACCAGCATACCTCGATTGCCTTTTCGAGCATTTGTTCCGACGAGTTGCAGGTAGCCGATGCGTCGCCTGGGCATCTGCGCGTATACAACAACCTGTGCATTACCCGGCGCACCGCGCGCTGGGTGTTGGGGTTGGAAGGCAACTATGGATTGCAGCAGCGCACGGGTATTCTCGACCAGAGCGGCACTGCCTACATGGCCAGTGCATTGGCCGCCTGTAAGTTTCGGATAACACCGCAATGGGCGGTATATGCCAGAGGTGAATTTTTCCATGACCCCGATGAAATTCTTACCGGCCCCATTTACAATGAAAACCACGCTATCGTAGGAGCAGAGTTGTCGGGTGCTACACTCGGTTTCGAATTCAAACCCATACCCAACAGTTACCTACGGGCGGAAGCGCGCGGACTTCACGAGCGCAGCGAACGGATTTTTGAATGGGGAGATAGTTACAGCTCGGATCGATTGGAAGTACTGGTGGGGTTGGGGGTGTGGTTTTAATTTAAAATTGGTAGCCCCGACGGGAATCGAACCCATATCAAAAGTTTAGGAAACTTCTATTCTATCCATTGAACTACGGGGCCAGAATGGGAGCGCGAATATAGGGTTGAGTTCCAGATGTGAAAAACGAAGCCGTGCTAACAATGCTGCCGGATTTTTCTCAAATCAACAGATAAACGCTTATGTTTATATCATAAACTTTCAATCAATACCATGAAAACATATTTTTTCCTCCTTCTACTCACCGGCCTCTTCATCTCTAATGGTGCAAAAGCCCAATTCGAAAGTGACATGGACGTGATATCCTACATGGATGGCCGCACTTTTTACAATAGCTCCTCGGGGTTGGAAATCGGTTACGGATACATTTCGATGATGAACACTTATGGCATCAAGATTAAAAACAAACACGATGCGGAGTTTTCATTCATCAATTGCGAAATAACCTGCTATGGCAGATATGCCGACATCTATGGCATGAGTCCGGAGACGGGCAGCAATTTCGGATTTCGTCTGTTCAATGGCAAACTCGTGGTTGGCTATGGCGAACCGGAAGCATCCACCTATTTAGAAAAATAATTTCGATCCAATCCCCCACCTATGAAAAAGACCATCATCATAGCACTAGCGTTTATATGCTGCACTTCAGTTTCAGCGCAAACTTCTATCAACCTCGCCGGTTTGAAATTCGAACAATACGATAAGATGGAATCATCCACCGTGTTGCATTTCACTTCGAATACGCAGGCGATGTATATCATGACCGGCATCCTGCCCATCAGCGGTAAAAGCTACCGCGATGAATGCCCCTGCAAATGCACGGTGAATGGCACATCCATTAAAATTGTATGCCCCTGTTCCGATAAAGAAGTTTTTCCGGATCCTATTGAAGACAGTTTCGTTTTTGACGCATCCTCAAAAACACTCAAAAGCAGTACTTATAACTACACTAGTGGATCTGCACCGGAGCCATCGCTTTCCGGAAAAGACATCGTCTGGAAACAGAAGTAGTACTTATACCTATCTTTAGCATGCTCTTATCAGGGTAATTTTAATCCACTACCTCTTAAAACTGTCTCCGTTTGGGCATTAATTCGAAATGAATCGGATTAGATATTGAACCATTCATGAATAAACTTTTTGCTGTTCTCGCTATTTGTTTTTTTGCGCAAGAATTTTTAGGTCAAAGTTTCTACGATCAAGCCACCATCCAAACCATCGAGATATTTTTCGCGCAAACCGGTTGGGATGTAATCCTTGACCAACAAGCACAAACCACCGAAAATTATACGATTGCCGACTCGGTGCGCATCAACAGCCAAACCTTCGCTCAAGTAGGCGTGAAGTACAAAGGCAATAGTTCCTACAACCCCAACAATGCTAAGAATCCATTGCACATCGAACTTGATAATGTCATCGAGCAAGATTATCAGCACTACACGGATATAAAACTCGGCAATGGTTTTTCCGACCCTTCTTACATCCGTGAAGCCCTTTCATATGACATTCTCAAAAACTACATGGATTGCCCGCTCAGCAATTTCGCCAATGTCTATATCAACGGCAACTTAATCGGTTTATACAGCAACGACGAATCCATCAACAAACATTTTCTAGGCAATCACTACTACTCGGCAGAAGGCGAGTTTTTTAAATGCAATCCCGTTGGAGGTGCAGGGCCCGGCGGTGGTGGAAACCCGGACCTCATGTGGCTTGGTAGTGACAGCAGCCTGTATCAGTCGCGTTACGAATTGAAATCGGACTATGGTTGGAATGAACTTGTGCGACTCATAGATACATTGAACAACAACACTGCTGCCCTAGAGAGTGTGCTCGATGTCGACCGCGCCATCTGGATGCTTGCTTTCAATAATGTGTTGGTGAACCTCGATTCGTATAGTGGGAGTTTCAAACAGAACTACTATTTGTATAAAGACATGAACCGGCGGTGGGTGCCCACCATCTGGGATTTGAATATGAGTTTTGGCGGTTTTCCCGGCAACGGACTTTCGGTAAACGCCATGCAAAACATGACATCCCTTTTCAGCAACGACGCAGCACATCCGTTGATACAAAAATTAATGGCCAACGCTCGCTATCGCAAAATGTACATCGCTCACATGCGCACCATTGCCAATGAATTTTTTGCCAATGGATTCTATCTCGAACGGGCCGATTTTTTTCGAAATGTCATTGATGCAGCTGTGCAAAATGACCCTAACGGATTCTATACCTACACTCAATTCCAAAATAGCCTCAGTACGAATGTAACGAGCGGTGGCGGTGGTCCGGGCGGCATGAGTGTGCCGGGCTTACAAGTGTTGATGGATGCTCGAAATACCTATTTACAGAGCACCACAGAGTTTTCGCAACAGGCCCCAATCATCAGCAATGTGCAGCCCGCATCGGCTCCGGTATTCTATGGGACACAAGCATCTATTCAGGCCACCGTACAAGGAGCAACCGCCGTCTTTCTGGGTTTTCGCACACACCACAGCGGACGTTTTTTGCGTGTCGGCATGTTCGACGACGGCCAGCACAACGATGGCGGAGCGGGTGATGGTATCTACGGCGCTTCATTCCAGATCGACGGCACACAACCCGAATTTTATGTATGGGCAGAGAATGGCAACGCCGGAGTGTTTTCCCCTGCACGCGCGGAACATGAGTTTTATACAGTTTCCATTAATTCACAACCACTTTCATTAGGCACTGTTGTAATCAACGAAATACTCACAAGCAATTCAATTCAAGAGGACGAATACGGGGAAACGAATGACTGGATTGAGTTATTCAATACTTCCAACTCCGTCATTGACCTTGGCGGTTCACATCTTTCAGATACACTTTCCGATCCATTGCGCTGGACCTTCCGTGAAGGAACCTTACTCGGACCGGGTGAATACCTAATAGTGTGGGCTGATGACGACGAGGAGCAATGGTTTCAACACACCAATTTCAACCTCACCTCCATAGGGGAAACGCTACTTCTCACAGATGCCCAAGGAGCCGTTGTTGATCAAGTTGCTTATCCTCTCCAAGCGCAAGATGTAAGCTATGGGCGCTATCCCAATGGCGTTGGCTCCTTCTCATACATGGAAACAACCTTTGCAGCTATGAATGCAACCGGGTTGCATACAACCCATAACATGGAATCCACAAGCAGTATTCTAGCTTATCCCAACCCTGCGCAATCTCTTTTGATATTGCAAAGCAGTGCCGGCAATATTGAAAAGGGGATAATTACAGACACTCGAGGGGTAATCCTAGACTCGTTTACCGGTAATTCCAATCAGGTTGAAATTTTACTTGACAGCATTTCAAGTGGATTATATCTTGTTAAAATCGAGCTTTCCGATGGATCTAACCAAACATTGCGGATTGTAAAAAATTGAGTTTATATTTGTGAGGGTCTACGACGAGGGAGAGATGGCCACTTACTATTAGTGAACGATTTTGCTTTAGCTTTACCTTAACCAACTATACAGAGCCCTTCGGGTTCGCCAAACCTTAAGAAACAAAACACATGCTCAGGAACCAACCCCTCGGTTTCCTCTTGTTGCTGGCAGCCTTTAACATTCTATTGAATTCATGCCAGGGCAACGAGGACAAAAAAAACAGCCCAACGACCGTTCAACCTGAATCCGATTCGTTGTCAAATGCCAAGCTAGACGAGCTGAAAAAAATATTCTTTTCTATTCCATCGCCCATGCAAATGACGGAGCTGATAGAAGCGAAAGGCTATCAATTCGAGCTCGATAAATTGGTACCTGCTGCCAACGCCGACAAGTATGTGGGGGAATCGCGTCAGGCGATGATGCTCGGCATATACGGAACCGATTTGGGCTACGCGTCCTTGTTCAAGCAAAAGCAAACGGTAACCGAATACTTCGCTGCTTCACAGAAAATAGCGCGCGAATTGCACCTCGACCACATCATGAATTCCACTTTGATTGACCGTTTTGACAAAAACAAGGATAACCGGGATTCAACCATCAACATTTTCTCTGAGGTGTATGCTGATATGAATGATAATCTAAAAGAAAAAAAACGCTACGACATAGCCGCACTAGTAATTGCAGGAGGTTGGCTCGAGGCATTGCATCTCACTTCCCAGTACACTGCCGATGGAACGGAAGAAATTCGTCAGCGCATAGCCGAGCAGAAATATTCACTCAACAACCTACTGAACTACCTGGACAAATTCGGCGACCGCGCATCTATCAATGAGGTTAAAGCTGACTTAACCCGATTGAAAGATGGCTTCAACTCGGTCGCAGAAAACAAGGGAAAAACCACAACCGGTAAAGACAAATCAGGAACAACCATAATAGGAACCACAACCAAAATTGTGATGGATGATGCCACCCTGAACAATGTAATCACCATCACCGCAGAACTTCGAGCGAAATACACAGGGCTCTAGTTTAAAGAATTCCAATAAGCATAAAAATTTCCCGACCTGCGGCTATCGACTATAAATAAACAGCCCCAATGTTTAAAACAATTGAGTTTATCCCCCTATTTTTGCGATAATTCAACTACACTTGCAGCGAGTGTGCTGTTTACCATACTAGTCGAACATTCATAAAAACAATATATGCTTAGAAAAAACACTTACGGATTCCTTGTGCTGCTGATGGGGTTAAACGTTTTATTGGCTTCATGCGATGGATGCACTCCCCCGCCGCCCAAGCCTGAACCTAAAACTGATACTGCTGTACCTATCCCCGCCGAACTTTTGGGTGAGTTAAAAAAGACCTTTTTCTCTGTACCATCGCCCGTTGAAATTGCAACACTTATCGAGCAAAAAGGCTATCAATTCGAACAAGACAAATTGGTTCCTACAGCCAATGTAGACAAGTATGTGAGCGAAGCGCGTCAAGCCGTTATGTTGGGTATTTACGGTGCGGATCTCGGTTATGCAACCATTTTCAAGCAAAAGCAACCTACTACTGAGTACTTCGCGGCGTCACAAAAATTGGCCCGCGCACTGCACCTCGATCACATTATCACTCCAACATTGATTGAGCGCCTCGAAAAAAACCAAAGTGATAAAGATTCCACTATGAATATCGTGAATGAGGCATACGCTGACATGAACGATAACCTGAAGGAAAAACAGCGCTACGACATTGCTGCACTGGTTATCGCAGGAGGCTGGATAGAGGCCTTATATCTCTCAACGCAATATACGGCCGCCGGAGATCAGGATATTCGCACGCGTGTTGCTGAGCAGGTTTATTCGCTCAATAATCTGATAGCCTATTTGGACAAATTCGGTGATAAGAGAGCACCAATCAACGATTTAAAAGCAGACCTGAGCCGACTGAAGGATGCCTTCAATGCAGTTAAGGAAAACAAAGGTTCGACTACTACAAATAAGGATGACTCAGGCAAAATGGTGATAGGCTCCTCAACTACGCTCGCCATGGACGATGCGACGCTGAACAACATTTCGACCATTACAAAAGAAATTCGCACCAAACACACTGCTCTTTAAACAACAACCCATAAACGAAGAGAATATGAAACTCCTGAATATACTTTTCCCCATCTTACTGCTGATGCCGATTCTTTCAGATGCACAATGCAGAGCGTTCACTAAAAACCAGTGCTTGCCAATATTGAATGGTTTTGTGCAAAATGATAATTACAACTCAGCCGTTCTGGCAGCCGGAGATGATGCAGAATTATTGCTCACATTTTACGGTGGCAAGGAATATCGCCTCGTAGTATGTGCTCACCCTATTTTGGGTAGTGTGGACTACGAAATAACCGACACGAATGGCGATAGCATCTACAAAGCCAATACAGGCAGTGGCAACACATTTGATTTCAAAATGGTAAACACGCAGCAGCTTATCGTTAAGCTGCGAGTGCCCGAGCAAAAATCTTCTGTTACGGCTCACGAAGGGTGTATCTCCGTGATGGTCGGCTCGAAAGAATCGCGTTAATACAAAATTCGGTTTCTGATAAACCGCTATTCAATGCCGAGGGGGTTCCTTCGGCATTGTTCATTTAATCCGCTCCGTTCTTGCGATGAATATCAGTTGACGCGAAGGGTATGTAAGGATTGGATTGTCTTATTTTCGTTACCAAGAATAATTCAAGTAAACAGGTGCGTTCGTTCATACTTTTTGTGCTCTTTGTGCTTACTGCTTTTGCGGGCATGGCGACGCATAACCGGGCGGGTGAAATCACCTATGAGCATGTAGGCGGTTTTACATATCGCGTTCGCATAACCACCTATACCAAGCAAAGCGCAATTGCTGATCGCAACTCGCTTAAAATCCGATGGGGTGACGAGGGCCCAAATGTTACGGAAGCCGAGCTCGATAGTTTGTTTCGTACCAATCAGGTTCTCAATATCGCCATCGACGTAAAGAAAAATGAATATGTGGGCCTCCACACCTATAGTGGCCCGGGAACATTTGTTATTTCAGTGGAAGATCCCAATCGCAATGCCGGTGTTCTCAACATCAACAACGGCGATCCGGGAACACCCGAAGCAGAAAAAACATCCGTGTCGGTGATGGCTGTTTTTGCTATTCGCTCCGTACTGGTTATTCGACCCGGCAGTGGTGGACACAACAACTCCATTAAATTCCTCAATCCACCCATTCAGGATGCGTGCATCTATCAACCATGGATTCACAACCCGGTAGCCTTCGACTCACTCGAAGGAGATCAATTGGTTTTTTCACTCGTATCGTGTTTAGGGTTAAATGCAGAACCACTCGATACATGGGAATCGCCCACCGATTATACCGACGATCCGAACGATGTCTTTTCCATTAACCCCGACAATGGTGACATAACTTGGGATACACCGCTTGTGGCCGGTGAATACAACGTCGCATTCGAGGTGCGGGAATACCGCAACGGAATCTTCGTAGGCTCAGTAGAACGTGATATGCAAATAACCGTGGTGACCTGCGCAAACGTGCCTCCGGAAATCGCAGAACTTCCGGACTATTGCATTGGCGCAGGGGAACTATTACAGTTTCAATTGTCTTATAGCGATCCGAATGGCAGCGCATTCCAGGTTGATGTAGATGCGCTTGGGGGCCCCATGACCGATGTTGAGCACGTAGCCTTCTATGATGATGTGTCGCGCTTCTTCACTTGGGCACCCCAATGCGAAGAGGTAAGATTAGAGCCTTACTTTGTCTCTTTCCTGGCCACCGATCAGGGTAATATACCGCTTACAGATGTCGAAACTGTGAGTATCCAAGTTGTCGCGCCCGCAGTTCAAAACCCGGTTGCAGAAGCTGCAGGCAATCAAATGAACTTGTCGTGGAATCTCACACCATGTTACAGCGCCTTTAATACCGGTGAGGTGGATGATGTGCGATACCTTATTTACCGACGCAATGGCCTGTATGGTTTCGAGCCCGACAACTGCGAATTGGGAGTGCCTGAATACACCGGTTATACCTTGGTTGGCGAATCTCAGGGGGCCGATAACAATTCATTTACCGACACCAGTGTATTTTACGGAGGTGTATATTGTTATATGGTAGTAACCATGTGGCCTGATGGCGCAATCAGCTATGCAAGCGAAGAATTTTGCGATACAATCAACAAGGAAGTACCCGTAATTACCAAAGTCAGCATCGGAGTTACGGATATTCTTGCAGGAATTGATACAGTTCACTGGTCAAAGCCATCAGACCTCGACACGGCGTTATTTCTTGGCCCTTACACCTACCGGTTGTTTTACTCCAATGAAGGTAACAATGTGGACAGCCTCATTTTCACGTCAGATGCGTTTGCAGCATTGAATGAGGG
>JAURKF010000279.1 GCA_030831885.1 Flavobacteriales bacterium | reverse complement strand
ACAAGTACAGGGAATGATAATACACCCAGAATTGCGGTCACGAAAATGGCCCACATAGTGAGCGGAAGACGTGTCATTTTCATACCCTTCGTGCGCAAGTTGATAATTGTAACGATGTAATTCAAACCACCCAACAGAGAGGAGGCGATGAAGAATACCATCGAAATCAACCAAAGGGTCATACCCGTTCCTGAACCGGGCATGGCTTGCGGCAATGCTGAGAGTGGCGGATAAATCGTCCAACCTCCGCTGGCGGCGCCACCTTCAACAAACAACGATGCCACCATGATTAGACTGGATATCAAAAACGCCCAATAAGACAGCATGTTCAGGAAACCACTGGCCATGTCGCGAGCTCCAACCTGCAATGGAATTAGCAGATTTGCAAACGTTCCCGACAATCCACCTGTCAATACGAAAAACACCATGATGGTTCCGTGAATCGTTACCATGGCGAGATAAGCATTCTTGTCGAGCAATCCATCCGGAGCCCATTTATCACCTAGGAAGAAGTTCAGAATCTGAAACTTTTCTCCTGGCCAACCCAGTTGTAAACGGAAGAAAATGGAAAGCAATACAGCTATCACTCCCATGAAAATGGCAGTGACAAGGAATTGCTTCGAAATCATCTTATGATCTTGAGAGAAGATGTATTTCGAAATCCAAGATTCTTCGTGGTGATGTGCGTGCCCGTGATCGTGACTGTGATCATGAGCTGTGTGTTCTACATTTCCCATCGTTCTAAGCTTTATCTAAAATCTTTTGTTTAATGTCTTACTTCAAACTCGCCTTTGCGGTTGGGGTAATTGCCATTTTCATCGTATCGGCAACTTCCTTCGTCCCCTCTACAGGCACTGCTTCAGGCTCAGGTTCACCTGCGAAAGCTTTCTGCTTTTCCATCCACGCAAGATATTCCTCTTGTGATTCAACAACAATTTTCATCTGCATGTTAAAATGGGCATTGCCACAAACTTTGTTACAAAGAAGTATGTAGTCAAACTTATCATCACCCAACTTACCTCGCATTTCCTTGGTGGTAATGGTGGGCGTCATTTTGAAGCGCGTAGGCACACCGGGCACGGTATTCATTTGAGCGCGGAAATGAGGCATGTAAGCAGAGTGAATAACATCTTGCGAGCGAAACACAAACTCTACCTCTTTGCCAACCGGCAAGTGAAGCTCACTTTTAACTACCTGATCGTCGGCACCTGTTTCCCAATTGCTTTTGCCACTCGGCTCCTTGAATTCACCCAAATCCAGAATACGTTGTTTGTGGCGCTCAAGTCGGAAAATTTTATCTTGAAGTGTTTCCACATAGCTATCAGGCATTACCGGGAGTTTCTTGTTTTCTTCAAGCTGAACTTTCAGTCCTTCAATATCCTTATCCAACTCTTCCAACTTGGCAGCGATCAATTCCTTGGATACAATGCCCATTTCATTGGCCGTGCTAATCAAATTATAATTGGCCGCACCAAATTCACCATCAATACCAGGATAGCGTGCTATCCACCCAAACTGCTTCGAGTACAATTCCACTTGCATTGCATCCTTCGATGCCGGGCCGGTAATCTTGTTCCATGTTATCAGTCCAAATACGATGATGAATGCCATGGCAACACCCGGAATAAGCGTCCAAACCATTTCCAATCGATTGTCATGCGCTAAGAAGCGGGCTTTACGATCCTTTTTATACTGATACTTCCAGGCAACAAGGAAAAGCATAGCATTCATGATGAAGAACATCACCGTAATCATCCAAATGTTCACGCTCATTAGCCAGTCAACATCCTTTCCATGCTCGGATGCTGGTTCAGGCAAGTACTCACCATAACGGCCGTATAGATACAGCGTGGAAATGAAGAATACCAACATCCAAACGACCATCAAATTGGCGTTAAGCTTATTGTCAGCCGGTGAAATATCCTCCTCTTTCGATTTACGCAGTGCGCGCGTAAATTCATAGACTTTGGTCAATTGTACAATCGCGATGATCGCTAAAACAATTACCAGAATGATCAGTAGTTTCATTTCTCTTCGTGTTTACTCCTGTTCGCTAAAACAACAATTCATTATATGTGATGGTTCTCACTTTCGTTCAAATACGGATGGTTCACGGGCACGAGTGGTGCTTGGCTGAGAGCCTTCATCACAGTGCTAACGAACAATCCAAGGAATCCTAGGAACATTCCTATTTCAAACCACCATGCGAAGGTGATGTGATGGCCGTGGTCGCCCAATCCCCATTGCAAATGACCATGCACCGTTCCGGGTACTACGGCCATGTACAAATCGAGGAAGTGGGTTATAAAAATGATAATCCCTACACGTGTCAAATACTTTGGGTTACGCTTAGCATCGCGTGATGTCAGCGTGTAGAATGGAATAGCAAAGTTGCAAAAGAAGATTGCCCACATTCCGATCATGTAATGGTCATATCGCTCCTTAAAATAAGTAACTTCTTCGGGAATGTTGGAATACCATATCAGCATATACTGGCAGAACCATAAGTAGCTCCACAGCATGCTGACAGCAAAAATCCACTTACCCATGTCGTGCACGTGCGAGTCGTTTATACCAGGCATCAACCCTTTGCCGCGCAGCCAGATTAGAAGGAGCGTTGCAAAAATCATGGTCGTCACCCACATACCCGAGAATATATACCATCCATACATGGTCGAGAACCAGTGCACATCAATGCTCATTAACCAATCCCAAGCAATCGTGCTGGAAAAAACCGCGAAAAACACTAAGAACAGAGCACTGCGCTTGTATTGCTTCAGATGCAGCTCAAGGCTTGGCATGGTATCTTCCTGCAATGACCACTTACGGAACAAGCGTGCGAAAACGATAAACACGACTGCATATAAAACAAATCGAAGCCAGAAAAACCAACTCGACAAGAAAGGCATTTTATTGGCGATAATCTTGTCGTATGAAGGGCTATTCGGATCTACCACACCCGGATCCATCCAATGATAGAGATGGTTTATGTGAAGCTGGCCCGCCAGCAATACTACAAAAACAACCCCCAAACCAATTGGCAGATAAGACCACATGGCCTCGAAAATTCTCTTCAATTGTGCTGTCCAGGCAACTTCGGCTGCGTACTGAACAGCATAGAAGAACATCGCTCCAATAGCCAATGCGAAGAAGAAAAATCCACAGATAAGCAGATTAGCCCACCAATATTGATGATGCTCTGTCTTGTCAAAGAACCACCCGCCAATAGCGGAAATCAATCCGATGATTATAAAAATGGTTGTCCATTTTTTGGTCGATGCCGGAATTTCAAAATGTGTCGTTGCTTGTGCCATAGTATATATGTCGGGCAGTAATTTCTAGTTATTTGGTAGCGGTAGATTCGGTGGTTGCAGGTGCTGCGGCCTTCGATACCAGCATGTCATCTTTATCAAACTCGGGTTCAGTTATTCCTTGTTGCAGCAGCTTTACATACTCGATAATCTGCCAACGCTCGAGCTGGTTAAGCTGTGAAGCGTGCTGGCCCATCAAGCCTTTACCATATGTAATGGAGTGAAACATTTTTCCCTCAGGAAGATCCTTCAGCTTTCCGGCATAGTCGGGAATACCTTGAATGTGTCCATTCTTGGAAATGGCTCCATCACCATGCCCAGCCTCACCATGGCAATGCGTACACATGTAGGTGTAAATTTCCTTTCCGCGCAAAACATTCTTTTTAGTAGGCTTCAGAGGGCTGTGAATTTCAGCCGCCGCACGCTCATAATCTTCCGGGGTATTATTCAACGCGTAAGGCATAACAAAGGGCATCATCTCAGCCTTCACATATGGAATAGTGTTCTGCACTGGCACGCGCGACTGAACCGCAACCAAACCTGCTGCATCTTTCATATCCTGCGTCCAGTCCATGGTCTTATTAGTTCCATAGTCAACATAGGCCTCCAAAGCGGGAGAGCGATACATATCGGGCATGTATTCCACTCCCGGTGAATTCGGATCTTGTTTGCACGAAGAGAGTGCAAAAACAGCCACTGTGGTAATGCCGAAAAAGGTGGTGGTTAGCTTCATCTCAATAGTCCTTTATGCTAAGTTCAAAAACATTGGTAGCGCGAATCTTGGCTTCTAGATCCTGCGCTGACATTTGATTATCCTCCGTTGTGATTTCCATCACAAATTTATCATCTGTAGTGCGTGGGTCTGGATTGTCCGCAGGCATGCCTGGCAATGTCCCGTTGCGCAACAGATAGGTTAGCACCATACCATGTGCTCCACAGAAAACGGAAAACTCGAACATCACCGGTACAAACGCCGGAGCGTTCTCAATCCAGGTGAAGTTCGGCTTACCACCAATGTTCCAATCCCAGTCACTTACCATGAAGTACCATGTACCTAAAATCGCCAGCGCAGTGCCGGTGCAAGCATACATGAAAGAACAAATGGCCAGGCGGGTGCGCTTCACACCGATGATAGGATCGAGACCGTGAACAGGGAAAGGTGAAAACACTTCCTTTACTCGAATTCCTTGAGCAACGAGTGCACGAGCGGCATCCAGCAAAGTCTGGTCATCGTCGTACATCACATGAAATACTTTATTTGCCATAGTACTAAAAGCGTTGTTGCTTAATGATTTTGTTGGTTTTTGTAGCTTTCACCTGACGTCTTCAGAATTGTCTTCAATTCGTTCAGCGCAAGCACAGGGAAGTATCGCGCAAACAATAAGAACAGGGTGAAGAATATTCCAATAGTCCCGATGAACATCCCGATATCGATGGTAGTTGCCTTGAACTCACCCCAAGCAGCCGGCAAGTAATCTCGGTGAATGGAAGTAACGATGATTACAAAACGCTCGAACCACATACCGATATTTACGATGATGGACATCACAAAAGTGAAAACCAAATTGGTGCGAAGCTTCTTAAACCAGAAAAGCTGCGGAGAGATTACGTTGCACGTCATCATACACCAGTAGGACCAAGCCAACGGACCTGAGAAGCGATTAATGAAGGCATAGCTTTCATATTGAACGCCACTATAATCGGAGATGAACAACTCTGTGAGGTAAGCAACACCCACAATAGAACCCGTAACAATAATTACGATGTTCATGTACTCAATATGCTTGAGGTGAATGTAGGCCTCAAGTTTCATAGTCTTACGCATGATGAGCAACAGCGTCTGCACCATGGCAAATCCTGAGAAAATCGCTCCCGATACGAAGTAAGGAGGGAAGATGGTGGTATGCCATCCAGGAACGATTGAGGTTGCGAAGTCCATCGATACAATCGAGTGAACCGAGAATACCAGTGGTGTTGCAATACCTGCAAGAACCAATGAAATTTCTT
>JAURKF010000278.1 GCA_030831885.1 Flavobacteriales bacterium | reverse complement strand
CCGGTAGTAAGTATTGAAACTGAACTAAGTATTGCATTCGGCTTAGTCCTGAACCACTCCAGAATTTCTCTGCGTTCCACCTCGCTATGAGTATTGTCGAGGTGACGCACTTCATAGCCTGCCTCTTTGAACATCTGGTAAACAATCTTGCTTGTATTAATACCATTGTTGAATATGAGCGTCTTGGTTCCTTTGGCTTTCTGCTCGTAGGCATATAATAATTTTTCCTGCATGAAAAAATTACCATACAACTTCTCTGAGCTGCTCACGGTATAATCGCCATTGATACCTATTTTGAGCGAATGCAGGCTTACATCATAGCTATACGTGGTGGCCTTGGAAAGAAACCCTTTGCCGATAAGACTCGGAATGCTTTCCCCTACAATTAGCTCACTGTAATTTTCATACAGAGGTAATTCAATGTTACTGGAAAGCGGCGTGGCGGTAACGCCCAGAATCACCTGATTTTCGAACCACTTAAAGAGTTTTCGAAACGAGTTGTAGTGCGCCTCATCGACGATGACCAAACCCAAATTATCGAAGTCCATCTTATCGTCGCGCAGGCGGTTGTTCAACGTTTCCACCATTGCTACAAAACACATATACTGCTGTTCATCAGGAAGGTCTTTCACCTTGCTAACGATGATTTTATTCTTCACATTAATGTCCGACAAGTGCTTGGAAGTTTGACCAAGCAACTCGATGCGGTGAGTGAGGATGAGTACTTTCTTACCGGTTTCTTTGATGTAACGGCGGGCTATTTCCGAAAAAATTACCGTCTTGCCGCCACCTGTAGGAAGCTGAAAGCAGAGATTGTATCTTTCAGGATGATCCTTGAGGCGACCGAAAATTTTCTCCAGCGCATCAGCTTGATAATCATACAGTTTCTTCCCTTCATTGATATCAAGTATCTCCAGAGGCTCTAGGGTCATAGTGTGGTAGTTAGCAAAAAAAATCGGGCAAAGATAGTCAGCCTTATAAGGTTTAACGCCAATTGGAAGGTGTATTGTTTCCACATTGTGTTAAAAACAACCTTGTTGCACTCTTTGCGAATTCTCTTAAACGGATTTCATTTTCATCTGCACCAACAAACCACAACGCCATCTACTTTCGCTTCATGATAACCTATATTACGGTTGTATTGGCTGCCCTCACAGGCGCGTTTCTCAGTTTCTTTTGCGGATTCGGATTGGGCACCTTGCTGTTGCCTGCTTTTATGTTGTTCTTTCCGGCGCAGGTAGCCATTGCAGCAACAGCTGTAGTGCATATGGCCAATAATGTTTTCAAACTCTTTCTGGTTGGTAAACATGCGCACAGGGCAACACTTATTTCATTCGGTTTGCCATCCGTAGTGGGCGCATTGCTCGGCGCCTGGAGTTTGCAATGGCTCGCTGGACGGGGACAGCAGTTTGACTATGCCCTGGCAGGACATACATTTCAAACCGACATCATTCGCATAGTAATTGCGCTGGTCATTCTCGGTTTTGCAATACTCGAACTATCACCTGCATTGAATAAAATAAACCTTCCATCGCGGTGGTTGCCTGCCGGCGGATTGTTAAGCGGATTTTTCGGTGGCTTAAGCGGGCATCAGGGTGCTTTGCGAAGCGCCTTTTTGATGCGTGCAGGACTTTCGAAAGAAGCCTTCATGGGCACGCGGGTAGTATGCGCCTGCCTGGTGGACATATCACGTATCAGTGTTTACAGTGCCTCTATAGCCGCTGGCTGGAATCACATCCGTATCGATGTGCTGAGTATAGCAACGCTCGCTGCATTTTTCGGTGCATGGCAAGGCAACAAGTTGGTGAAAAAGACTGAGCTTCCAGTGCTCAATAAGATTATTACCCTTGCACTGGTTTTGTTTGCAATGAGTTTGGGCTGCGGGTTTATATAAAAAGAAGAGGCTATTCCGCGTAACTGCCGCAGATTTCCGTGGTGTTCTCCCCAATTGTCAGCTTGCACACATGTGTGCCTCCTGAGCATTTACCCGGAGAAATGGACACACGAGCCTCGCTGCCTTTAAGCTTCACCTCACCCGAGCCCACATTGGGCTTTCCATTTACTACCAGCGGTTCCTTCTGCATGCTCGATTCGCCGACAGTACCATCAACCCGGTATTTTACCAAGAAGCTGCCATCGGCATTGGAAATGATTTCTACAGAAGGATCAGCAGCATTTGAAGGCGAACCGAAAAAAGCTTGCGGGCTGTTGTCGACTTGCTGCACCGCAGTTGCATCCGAAGGATTTGTTGCAGGGATTTGTTTAGGCTCATTGCTCCCACAAGCAGCGAGAAGAAATAAAGCCGGGAATAATAATTTTTTCATGGAATATCAATTACACGATTTGAAGACTTCACTACCTGCGAAAAAAAAGAGTGCCAGCCAAATCAATCCTTTGATTAGAAAGAAGAGAAACCCCGCCAATCCAATGCGTTTCAACCATAGCCCGATTCGGTTTACCTGCTTATCTTCTCGCTTGTGCACTGCGCCAAATTAAAGGAAAGATTGGAGCTCATATTTAAAAAAGAATGAACACCACCGTGAGAAAAACGATCGAGACCGTTGGAACCTACATGATAGGACACCTTTAGACAAAGGAGGCAGTAACCACCTTGTACTTCTCATTGAACGCCTCCCAATTCCACAAAAAATTCTTCATCAAATCATCCAGGTTTTTCAGGAAGATCGGATTGGGTGTTTTCATTTGTTTGAAATACTCTTCCTGAAAATTGACGAGGTTGTATTTCAAGAAAACGCCTTTCGACATCGCATACACAATGTTTTTCGACGGATGATTAGCGCGCGCCAT
>JAURKF010000277.1 GCA_030831885.1 Flavobacteriales bacterium | reverse complement strand
ACGGCTGCCGGAGCCGCAGCGTTGTGGAATGGACATTGTTCAATGTTGCCTGAATGTGGCTGCGCTGCAGCGATGTGTGCCATTGTAATCGAGAGTAGAGTCAATACTTTTTTCATGGGTGAAATTTCAAAGTGTTACGTGATTTAAAACATGATTAAAACTAGATATTTCGATGATATTGATAAAAACTATATTTTTGATTTTGATATCGATATCATCAATGAACATACAACAGTTTGAATACGTACTTGCGCTAGCTGATACGCGTCATTTTGAAACCGCAGCTGAGCGCTGTTTTGTAACCCAATCGACCTTGAGCACTATGATCGCTAAACTCGAGTCGGAGTTAGGCATAATTATATTCGATAGAAAACGAAAGCCTCTTGCTATTACTGCCGAAGGTCAGATGCTCATCGAGCGAATGCAGATTATTGTTAGGGAGATCGCTCAATTGAATGAGGTAGGAAGGGAAATAAAGGGTGAGGTCAAAGGAGAACTTACCATAGCCGTTATCCCTACGATAGCACCTTTTTTACTGCCGTTATTCCTGCAATCGTTTGCATCTAAATTTCCCTCATTAAAGATTTTGGTTCGCGAACTGACCACCGCGGAAATAATACGTCAATTGAAGTTGCGTGATTTGGATATTGGGATTGTGTCAACACCGCTTCTCGATATTGAGCTTGTAGAGCATAAACTGTATGATGAGCCTTTTGTCTATTTCGATGCAGGAAAGAAGTATCCTAAGATGGTATCGGCAGACAGGGTAGACCTGCGAAACTTGGTGCTGCTTGAAGAGGGGCATTGCATGCGAACACAGGTTCTACACTTTTGCGATATTAAACGGAAACCGGTGAGTAACCGATTGAACTTCGACTTTAAGGCAGGTTCGATAGATAGTTTGCTGCGTTTCGTGCGTTCTAATCAGGCTGCTACCTTACTTCCTTATCTGGCAACAGTTGAAATGCCGTTGCGTGATTTAAATAGGATTAGTCGCTTAACGGGGCACGAGCCATACAGGAGTGTAGGACTTGTAGTTCATCGCCATTTCGTAAAAAAGCGCTTGCTCGAATTGCTGCAACAGGAAATTCTGGAAAAAATATCGAAGGTGATGCCGATGAAGCGAATGAAAGGAGAGGAGTTGAAGCCAATTAGGCAGAAGGTATGAGGGTTAAGGGGTAATCGGAGAATGGATGATCGATTACCCCTTACCCCTTATCCCTAATGAGAAATTACAATTCCCGTCAACTGAGAAACCTCATCGCTTACTAAGCGCAGCACATAGGTTCCTTCGGAAAGGTTTGATGTGTCGATTGAAAGTGTTCGCGATGAGGGCATTTCGCCTATGTATTGCACATGTACTAGTTGTCCGGTTGAACTGAGTAATTGCAATTGAGCATTGTGCAGAATAGACAACTTGCTTTGGATTCGTATGCGGTCGTTGGCAGGATTTGGATATACCAATAATGCATCTGAGGCATTTTGTAACTCCTCTACATTCACAATCATTCGGTCATACAGTACAAAATCATCCACAGCGGCTTCGATGAGGGAACCCCCATCGAGGTATTGTCCCGCACGTGTGCTATCGCTGGCGATGAACTGGAAGCGCATTTGAGAAGTGGGTTCCATCCAATCTGCTACGCGAATTGCATTGCGGCGCCAGCGCATATCTGCAGTTTGGTTGTCTTCTATGTAGATCCAGTTTTGTCCTCCGTCGTTGCTCATACGCACCTGCCACCAGTCTGCCCCAGGGTTGGCACCACCGGGAGGGTTGTTGGTATAATAGCGCCAGTATGCTACTATGGGCTCGGTTAGTCCCGACATATCGATTATCGGAGTTTGCAAAGTCGTCTTTCCTCCGTCCACATCATTCTCTCCTATGCCAGCCGTTTCACTCGACGCATTGCCAGTGATGAAGCAAAACTCTCCGCCGGATGTGTGCTGTGAATCTGTCTGAACCATTGTTCCTGGGGCAACATCTACGGTGTAAGAACCTAGCGGAACATTTTCTTCCCATTCGCCGGTGGTTGCGTTGTCGCCTGCTATGCCGGTAGCCCACGCGCCGAAATCAGCATTGTTGTCGCTGTCATGGCTGCCGATTTCCTGAACACCAATCAATGTGTAGTAGGGGAGGTTGGGGAACGGATTTAGGTGCGAGCCAATGGGCAGCACAGCCGATATGCTTCCGTTTAAGTCATGAGCGCCGAAGTAGTATGCCACAATGCTGCCTGCTTGCTGTGGTTCAATAGTGTAATTGTAAATTCCTGATCCATCACCATTCATAGCAGCTTCCTGCCATGCACCATCGTTTATTTTGTAGAAGCACTTTACATCTTGTAAATAGTTGGTATATGGAAAATCGAGCGACAAATCCACATCGAGGTCCAGATTACTATTTGCGGCAAGGAATGGTATAGCAACAAAATCGAGCTGAGCATTTGATATCAGTGTGATTCCATGGATGTAAAAACCTTCAACGATGGCATTTCCATGGGGTGTTCCGTTGCTCAAATCGCCGTCATCATCATCTGCCTGCAGCAAGTCGATTAGCACATCAGTAAATGCTTCTCCTTCGTTTCCGTCGAAGGCTGTTGCTTGCAATCCTGCATACGCTTCCACAAACAAAGGCATGGTGGTGTTCCAATCGGCACCCATAAGTAAGTGACTATCCCACCAAGCCCCCATGATGATTTCTCCATCAGAGTGCACTTCGCCCACTAGATCGGTTGGATAAACCTTCGGGTCGATATCATACCTTCTAATGGGTTCAAGGTTATCCGTGTTGAAACCTACTCCCAACAGCGGGTTATTGCTTGCTGAAATTGCCCAGAAGTCGGCATAGCCCTCACCAATAGCGCCGTTTTGGAAGAATGATCCCTGCGATTGATAATAGTTGTCGTTGATGCCATGGCCGTATTCATGATAACACACATCTGCTACCAACGATGTGGCATTACATCCACCACCGATGTCATAAAAGTTGATAGAGGATCCATCATAGAACGCATTGCATGTGCCTCCTGTAACATCAATGTTGGTAGGCAGCTGGAAATCCATTCCATTAAAATCGCCCATCCATTGCTTGTGCCAGTCGTGAATGCGCTGCACGCTGCGATAAGCCGACATTTCTTTAACGTTGGCAGTGCCGTCCATTGATATGGCATTTTCACCATCGGCAAGTGTATAGGTAAGGCTAGGGGTAATATCATTGGTGTAAACCCGGGCCCATGGTCCCATTAGACGCACCGTTGCATTGGTGCCCGGATTAACGGGGAGCACTACGTGACCATCCTGATCTGCGGCGTAGTCTACACCACCCACAGTTACATAGATGTTTTCAAGGTCTTGTGTAACGATGGGGTCATTTGGACTTAATTCCTGCACACCTCCAGTAATTGTTGCCGACACTTCGAGCATGCGGCCTTCGCTAGGTTGGTTGGCATGGTTGCTATGGT
>JAURKF010000276.1 GCA_030831885.1 Flavobacteriales bacterium | reverse complement strand
GATCAACACGGAATCGAAGGTGGCGGGAGAAAGCATAGGTAAGTCGCGCTGCATATCATAATCTGCGAATCTACGTCAATACACTCCGAACCGGCAGAGTACACAAATATGGCCTGCATCTGAAAAAATATGATCGACCACTTGCAAAATGAAAATATGCGTCTATTTTTGCACCTCCAAAATCGGAAGATGGAGGAACCAACAACGTAACTGTTGTGAAACGGTCGGGTAGTTCAGTTGGTTAGAATACGTGCCTGTCACGCACGGGGTCGCGGGTTCGAGTCCCGTCCCGACCGCCAATTACAATGTTAAACCCCCTGATAATCAGGGGGTTTTTTATTTGAAATAGCTGTCTTGTTAAAAACGGTGTTCATCACATCTTGCACCTTATCGTCCGTCACTTCTCCTCTAATGCTGTAAAGGATAAACCTTCGAATCGCTGATACTGGAAGAGCTAAATAGATGCAGTTAGAAGCAGCTCGTCGCTCAATCTCATTCTAATCCTTGTTTTGTTTATGAAAACTTCAGAATCAAAGACAGGATCAGAATTAGGCCCTCCTGATTTCTGGGCAAGTCGAAGGAGGCCTGTTTAACATTGTCGAAGGATGCCTTTACAGACGGCATGAAAATGAGCCTAGACAATTGAAGTTCCGATGATATTCGAGTATTTATACGAGCGTAATCTAGGGTTAGCCCTTCCGCAAATACCTTGTCAATATCACTATTTGTTGGTTTTCGATTTTGCCTTCCACCTGCTCCACATTGTCTGCTATTAGCCGGATATTCTTCACCACTGTGCCGACGCGTGCGCTGAAGCTGGTGCCTTTTACATCAAGTGTTTTAACGAGTACCACCGTATCGCCATCGCTCAGTCGCTGGCCGTTACTATCAACGTGAAACTGCACAGTGCTGTCGTTTTCATGATCACCGGTGGCTTTTGCCCAAGCCAGCTGCTCATCATCCAAATAGAGCATGTCGAGCGCGTCGTTTGCCCAAGTTTCGTTGCGCATGCGCTGTAACATGCGCCAAGCAACAATTTTTACTGGGGCGTTTTCACTCCACATACTTGTAAGTAAGCAATTCCAGTGCGACTCATCGAGCGGCGCTTGTTTGTTGAGCTGAGCTAGACATACCGAGCAAGCGTTCAAGCTTTCATCAGCTGTCGCATCTGAATTGGGGGGGATGGCATAAATACTAAGTTCGGATGTAGATGAGCATAGTTCGCAACTATTGTTGCTGCGCTCTGCTAGGATTTTTTCACGTGTTGCCAAAGTGCTGAAATTTGGTCAAAGGTAGTCGTCCAAGAGATGCGTCGTGTACTGAATTTTGTTGCCACGGCGCTGTGGGTTGTGAATTTTCTAATTCGAAGAATCGTTTCGTGACGATTCTACTTCGCTATTTTCGATTATACAGCGAATCCAGGTTTTCAATGTCCTTTATCGTGTAAAAGAAATCTCTTTTGAATGCTTCCCTTTCTTCATAAGTCCAGCTTCGCGCCATTTCTGCTAATGCTCGTTGGGAACTTATGCTATTCGATTCGGTAGGATTTTTAGAGTTATATGATCTTTCGTGGTGCGACGAAGGATTATAAACCATGAAGCTGTTATTTTGATTTCGGTGCTTGCCAGCAAACGAATGACGTGATGTGCTGCATGCAACTAAACCCAACGACATGAATAAATAGAGGGTCGTTTTCATGATAATCTTCACTAGTTCTTGATAAACTTTATTAAGCCGAGTTCTTCTATCGCCCAATGTCTGTGGATTTCCCAATGTAATCAACCCCTTGCTGTCAAATAAGTCGGCATGTGATATGACCGATTATTTCCAAGAGGATTTTTTACCATTGCTTATGTCATTTTCTAGCGTCTATACTTTTAGAGCAGAGAATAGTGAATGATATAACGTGGAATTTAACTTTCGTGGATCTTCCAATTCGGTCGATTCATCAATTAAAGCCCATAACTTCTATATGGCTTTAACCGAATTCAAGTGGCTTTTATACGATATATCCATGCGGCATCATGATACTCAACTGCAATGCAACGGCTTTGTTTTGAGTCGGTGTAGTAATATACTCGGCAACTATTCCCCAAGTAATCTTTGGCAAACCAACAATACCCTTCTGTGCCATCATTCATAGCAACTTGTCTCTCCAATGTATAGTGCTCGTTGATTTCGTGAAAAATTTGAATTGAATTGGATGTTAATTCAATTTCCATCGGTTCGATAGGTGTAAAATCTTTGAAGTCGAAGCCCCATGTAAGGGTATCTTTAAAGGCGAGTGAGAGTCCGTCAGCAAATAATTGTATAGTGCGATTCCCCAAGGTATCGGCTAAGGATTTTTTAGTACCAATGGAATCGGATTTAACCGATACCTGCGCATCGATAGATAGTGCTCCGAAAATCATGAATAGAAAACAGGTTTCGCTTTTCATATGAAATAATGGTTAGATAGTTTCTTTATCGCATTACTTGACGGCTTTGTCGCTTAACGGATCAGGCTCATTCCCAAACCACACCACAGCATACCCATCATGTATTCCCACACCAATGGCCTGCCAAGGCTCCTTCCACATACCGCTATTGATTACACAGGCATTATGACCAGGGCTTCCTTTCCACATCGAGAGTGCCTGCTCGGGCGTAATGCTCTCGCTCGACCATGCTGAAATTTCATATCCATTCCCTTTATAATCCGTTAGTTCGGATGGTTTTTTCCACATACAACTTGCTTTCCCATGATCACTTGTGTAGCAGCAAGGCGACCAAGTGCCTTTCGCTGACCAGCTGTGTAAGTTGCATTGGCCTTTATCAGGTTGGTTAGTTGCCAAATCCAACACATGCGTATGCGCGACAATGGTAAGTGAGGGTGATTTCGGAATAACGGTCAGCTTTCGGCTTTTGCGGTATTCCATGATAAGGTCATAAAGTCGGCCTTCTTCCGCAGTCATCACCTGCGCTTGATAGTGTTCAAATGGAATCATCAATAGGAGTAGGAAGGAAATGGTTTTCATAGTTCGTTTGTTGGGTGAGTTGTTGCTTCAAAGCGTCTTGAAAAATCCTGCTGTCATGACTGTATTCTGATGAATGGATACGATAAATTTGAGTGGATATTTCGTTTAGTTTGAAGAAATTTCAGCGGGATGTGGTGACGGGCAATACATAAAATCAAGATGCTTGGTTTTGATTGCCGGCAAGAACTATGGAAATGGTGAATATTTTCCTCACTTGAACCATGAAATAAGGCTTGTAATCAATATCTTTGTCTCGCCTCTCGATAGAGCAAATTTTCTATCGCCTTAACAAACAACCAATTTTAAATGAAAAAGATTTTATCTGTTGTTCTAGTTTTTAGCTTGTGCTTCGCAATGAATGCTCAGGTTGAGCCCCAGGAATCCGGAGTTATTGTAGCCT
>JAURKF010000275.1 GCA_030831885.1 Flavobacteriales bacterium | reverse complement strand
GCATTTGAGTCCAGCTTCAATGATTTCCCATTTGCTGGAGTCAATCATTACAGGAATGCGCGCAATGTCGGGTTCACTTGCAATAAGATTCAGGAAGCGAGTCATTGCTTGCACACCATCAATCAATCCTTCGTCCATATTGACGTCGAGTATCTGCGCGCCACCTTCTACTTGCTCTTTGGCAATGGCAACGGCATGTTCGAATTGATTGTTCTTGATTAACTCTAGGAACTTTTTCGACCCCGTCACATTGCAACGTTCGCCTACGTTTATGAAGTTCGATTCCTTCGTTGCAACGAGTGGTTCGAGCCCGGAAAGTCTGATTTTATAGTTGGGTGTTTTCGTCTTCATCGTTCGTTCTTCATCCAATGGTTTCTGCTATTGGACGTGGTTTGTATTCAGCTGCTATTCGTGCAATAGCGTTGATGTGATCTGGTGTTGTACCGCAACATCCGCCAAGTATGTTCACAATGCCTTTTTCGCAATACGCGCGAACGAGCGCTGCCATTTGATCGGGAGTTTGATCGTAGTGCCCCATTGCATTGGGCAAGCCCGCATTCGGGTATGCGCTTACGAGACAATTGGCATGTTGACTTAGCACTTCAACGTATTGTTCCAGTTGTTCTGCACCGAGTGCACAGTTGAAGCCGATACTGAATAGTGGAGCATGAGACATTGAAATGAAAAATGCCTCCGCAGTTTGTCCGCTCAGAGTGCGTCCGCTGGCATCGGTGATGGTGCCGCTTATCATAAGCGGTACTTCAATGTTGCGTTCTTCGCATACTTCCATTGCAGCGTAAAGCGCTGCCTTTGCGTTCAGCGTATCGAATATGGTTTCAATAAGTAAAGCATCGACACCTCCATCGAGAAGACCTTTTATTTGCTCACTATATGCTTCCACCAGTTGGTCGTAGGTGATAGCGCGGAAACCAGGGTCATTCACATCGGGCGATAGGGATGCAGTGCGATTCGTAGGTCCAACGGCTCCTGCTACGAATTTTTTATCCGCTTTCGGGTTTTCATTTTCGTAGCGATCTATGGCTTTTCTGGCGCATCGTGCTGCTTCAACATTTAATTCATAGGCCAAATCTTCCATATGATAGTCAGCAAGTGAAATGCGCTGCGCGTTGAAGGTGTTGGTTTCGATAATGTCTGCTCCGGCGCAGAGATATTGATAGTGAATCTCTTCAATAATCTCTGGACGAGTGATGCACAACAGATCATTATTGCCTTTCAAATCGTCTTTGTGATGTGTGAAGCGTGCGCCGCGGAAATCTTCTTCCTCGAGTTTATAGCGTTGTATCATGGTGCCCATGGCACCATCCAGGATGATAATTTTTTGCGAAGCGAGTTCTTGTAAATTCATAGTCGTTTGCTAATGCTTTACAAGAAGTGAGGAAAGTGTGCACGCGATAAATCGCTGCCTCATCTCTCCCGATGAATCGGGTAGGATTGGCACCCAACTCGTATTGGGTTGCCAGGACATCTTCGGGCCTTTTCCCTCCGTCCTTCTTGATAAAGCGGCGCGAATATACTCCGTCCCCCGTTTATACACGAAATTCTTTTAATTATACTTTCATAAAGTTGCAGGGTATTTCTGTTTGTCCTATTTATACACCCTAAACCTTACGGACTTCCACTCATCATGAAATTTCCACAGCGTTGGATGAAGTGTAGGTATTGGCTGCTTCTCGCGGTCTTATTATTGCTTGCGCTTTATCCATTGAGTTTCTTTCAGCACATTCCCAAGTGGGATAGTGTGCGTGGGTATCTGCCGTATCGTTTTTTTATCAGTGATTATTTTTCAGATGGTCATTTGCCTTTGTGGAATCCATTCCAACGATTAGGATATCCCGGGTATTCCGATTTACAGAGCGGTTGCTGGTATCCTGTAATGTGGTTGCTAATGTTGTTTGGACAATACGACATCACATCGCTCATAATTGAAGTAGTTCTTTGTTTTTTGATTGCGGCGTGGGGCATGTTTACACTAAGCAGTTGGATGCATCAATGCAATCGAACGGCCGCAGTAATTGCTCTTAGTTATGCTCTTTCCGGTTGTATGGTGGGCTCGGCGCAGCTAATGGTCTTTCTTATTGGTATGGCTTGGTTGCCTTGGATTCTTTGGGCATGGCTCCGCTTGCTGAAGGGCGATGGAATTCGAAATGCTGCTCTGCTTTCGGTTTTTTTGATGTGCAACATCACGGGAGCAAGTCCGGCATTTACCATCGTATTAATTTATGTGTTGCCTGCAATCGGAATCTGGTATTTTTTTCGATCAGAAACGAAACTTTTGTTTTTGAAACAGACTGCTTTTCGAGTTTTCATAACTGTTTCGATACTCCTGCTATTGCTTGCGCCTTACATAGTAGCGTTCGTTGATTTTATGCCTTATTTCAATCGGACGGGTAAGTTGCCTTATGAAGACATGATCATCAATCCGTTTGTATGGAGCGATTACATCTCTTTCCTCTTTCCATACAGCGTACTCTCAACGCATTCGATGTTTGCACCTACCGATTTGTCGCTGCGCAATGCTTATATCGGTTTGGGATGTCTCGTCTTTTTTGTCGTCGCAATTACTTCGAAGAAATTACGAAACAAGTGGTTCGTTGGGTTGCTGATTGGACTTGTATTGGCTTTCTGGTTGGCTTTGGGAGATTATTCCGGAATATATAGATTCACGTATAATTTGCCCGGCTTCGGTCTGTTTCGCCATCCTGCATTTTTTCGTGGATATGGCATTCTGTGTATGCTTCTGTTTGCCGGATTTGCCATGCCGCGCTGGCTCAACGGAGAATGGCATTTCCCAAAACGACTTTTCTATGCAATGGCTTTGTCACTGTGTTTCGTTGCACTCGGCGCATGGTTTTCGACCGATGCAGCGCTTGTGAAAAAAACGATACAGGAGATTCTTCGTGCAGGGGAGTTCCCATCGCATGGTTTTGCCAGTCAGCTTTTCGTGAATTGCGTTATAATTCTGTTGTTGCTAATTGCGATAGTTGCGATGAGTAGAATTCGGTTGATTACCCGATTTTCTTTGTTGTTGATTCTTGTAGCCCTTGATTTAGTGATACAAACGAGGCTTTCGGCCCCCACCACTATCTATCATGCGGTTGATTATGATACTACAGCCGAGTATTTCGAAAGAGTAAGTGAACTGCCTTCGCACGATCAGCGTTACAATGACGCTCCATTGAAAGGACTTAATGAGTCGGGAGAATTGCTAACCACACCGATGCTAGAGAAAAATGTTTCTACTTTCAACCGACGAATTAGTATAGAAGGTGAAAATCCCATGCGATTCAGAGCATTTGATCAATCAAAGGATGATGGCTCATTGGCATGGGTGGCTGAAAATCCATTGATGTATTTCCCATATCGCGTTTGCATGGATGGAGATAGTGTTGGTCCCGGTTCCTTATTCAACGTTCCCGTGCATCTCGATAACATTGGCTCTGAATGCTCCTTGCAGAATCCCAGAGTCGATTACAATTCATACAGCGCTGATGTGGATAATCCGACCGATTCCGACCGTTGGCTTGTGTTGAATGCCAATTACCACCACCTCTGGAGCGCTTCCTTGAATGGATCAGCCCTTCCAATTGAGCGCGTGAATAATGTCGTGATGGGGCTTAAAATTCCTGCACGTACTTCGGGGTTATTGTTGTTTGAGTATAACAGCCTCGCTCTTCCTTGGGCTATTGCGCTATCACTTGTGGGCTTGGCAATCGTAGCCTTCTTCGCAATGGGAAGGTGGAAGGAGACTCATTAGGAAAATTTCCGGTTACTTATTATTTCTTTGAAACGAGCGTTTTGATTTCCTCAGTGATGTTCTATTTTTGGCCCACAATCAAAATCATCATGCCGTATTTATTTACCTCAGAATCGGTGTCGGAAGGACACCCCGACAAAGTAGCAGATCAAATATCAGATGCGCTCATCGATAACTTTCTTGCTCAGGATCCATCATCTAAAGTTGCATGCGAAACGCTTGTAACTACCGGTCAGGTTGTATTGGCGGGTGAAGTGAAATCGAATGCTTACCTCGATGTTCAAGATATTGCTCGCGATGTAATTCGTCAAATAGGGTACACCAAGAGCGAGTATATGTTCGAAGCAAATTCGTGTGGAATTCTTTCTGCCATTCACGAGCAATCGCCTGATATCAATCAGGGCGTAGAGCGCAAGAAACCTGAAGAACAAGGCGCAGGTGATCAGGGAATGATGTTCGGTTATGCATCACGCGAGACAGACAATTACATGCCGTTGCCGCTTGAACTTGCACACACTTTGTTGCGTGAGCTCTCTGCCATACGCCGAGAGTTTCAGGCAGGAAAGGGCAAGGTGATGCCATACTTGCGACCTGATGCGAAAAGCCAGGTGACGATAGAATACGATGATAACAACAAGCCTGTACGCATCGACTCGATCGTAATTTCCACGCAGCATGACGACTTCGGTAAGGATTCGGCGATGTTGAAGAAGATTCGCGAGGATGTAATTAATATCCTTGTGCCACGCGTTAAGAAGAAACTTCCAAAGCGTGTTCAGGCTCTGTTTAATGATAAGATTAACTACCACATCAACCCTACCGGCAAGTTCGTAATTGGCGGTCCGCATGGAGATACCGGTTTAACAGGGCGCAAAATTATTGTCGATACATATGGTGGCAAGGGAGCGCACGGCGGTGGCGCATTTAGCGGAAAGGATCCTTCAAAAGTAGATCGCTCTGCAGCATATGCGACTCGCCATATTGCCAAGCATCTAGTTGCTGCAGGCGTATGTGATGAAGCACTTGTGCAGGTTGCTTATGCTATCGGTGTTGCCGAACCTGTGGGTTTATATGTGAACACCTACGGAACGGCTAAAGTGAAAATGACGGATGGCGAAATTGCACGCATCATCCGTGGAATGGATGAGTTTAACATGCGTCCTTATTCTATCGAGAAGCGCTTTAAACTGCGCACGCCGATTTATTTGGAAACAGCCTCTTATGGCCACATGGGCCGTGAGTCGGAGGTGGTAACCAAGGTTTTCAATAAGGGTAAGAAGAATGAGATCAAAGTGAAGGTGAAATTATTCCCATGGGAAGAATTGAACGCTATCGACTCTGTCAAGAAGAAATTCAAATTGAAATAATCGATAGGATGAACGCCCTCTTCAGAGGGCGTTTTTCTTTCAGGCCACTATTTCAGAAGTATGCTTCATTAATTTCGTGAGCGATGCGTGAGCTAGTTTTTTTTGTCCTTCAACTTT
This sequence comes from Flavobacteriales bacterium, assembly GCA_030831885.1. Next base: position 4,041 of record JAURKF010000275.1, on the reverse strand, counting down.
GCATTTGGTGTGATTCTGTCGCTCAAGTATTGGATTCGATAGAGCATTCGGCGATGCCTGATTATTTGCGTGCACAATTGCGCAACTCTTCTCCTTCCATCGAATTACCTCAGCCTTCAAAGCACTTCGACTGGGAGTGTTTAGGTCCGAATGCGATGCCCTTGGAAGATGATGAATCCGGCACGGGAGTTCCCGCTTATGCTCGCGGTCGTGGAGCCGGCACGGGCCGTATCAACTATCTGTATGCCCATCGAACGGACGCTCGCAAATTGTGGGCTTGTTCTCCCACCGGAGGGATATGGTTTACGTTGGATGAAGGCGAGCATTGGCAATCGGGTGGAACCGATGCTCTTCCTGTTTCGGGTGTTTCAAGTGTAGCAGTTAATGAACGCAATCCGCGCCAATGGGTTATAGCAACAGGTGATGGCGATGATCAGTTTGTGGCAACAAATGGTTTATGGCTTACGAAAAACAAGGGCCGAACCTATACGTGTATCAATGGTGAAGACCCTTCAACAGCATTGCCTTTTCATTTGCTTGAATCCCCCTCTTTTATTGGTGAGGTTGTGTGCAGCCCGTTCGATTTTAATACGCTTCTCGTAGCGAGTTCGCGCGGATTATGGATGTGCGAGGATGTGAGCAGAAAAACAAGTGATTATGGGCTATTGGGCAGGCTCGTTGGAAGAACTAAGCGCATACCGCAGTGGAAGAGAATTGCACAAGGTCCTTTTTACGACATCGAATGGCTTCACGCATACCGCGATGGTAAAACGGTAGTTGCCGGAGGCGATGAATTGTATATCAGCACAGATGGTGGTAAGTCTTGGGAACAGCATGCATTGCCTGATTTGAGCGCTATTCAAAGTTTCCCTTTCAGGCGAATTGTCCTGAATTATACGGAATCGATGCCCGGTTTTTTGTTTGTGTTGATTACATGCAGTGAGCGTGCTACACAAAGTAAAAGCGGACCGGCACAGTTGTATTTGTACGATATGAGCACGCGGCAGTGGGACTTTGTTCGTTCGATGGACGGTGATGCACAAAATGTTATTCCAACGCGTGCAAGAGCGTTTGAAGTAGATCGAGTAACTCAGTGGATGGCATGTGCGAATGTGCAGCCCGTAATGATCAGCAATGATGGTGGGCGATCATTCTACAAAATTGAAAAGAATCAGATGCACGATGATGTTCATCAAATTTTAGGGTCACCGGTGAATGATCGTTTATGGGCTACGCACGATGGCGGAGTAAGCTGGAGTAAGGATGGCGGCGAGCATTGGGAACCGCGCTGCGAAGGAATCGGGGCAGCCAATGTGTTTGGTGTAGCAACGTCACAATCCAAAGACGTTCGGTTGGCGTTTGGCGGATACGATGTTGGAGGTAACTATTATAAAGACGGAACGTGGCGGCATGTTTCGTGGGGGGATGGATTTGAATGTGCCATCAGTGAAGCCAATCGAAATGTGGTATTCACGACTTCTCAAAATGGTGCAATTACATCAACATTGGATGGGCATCAGTTTAATCGAACCCTTCGTCCAAATGCAAAGACCGAATGGCATAGTTGGATTCGCATGCATCCCACCAGTCATGAAACTGTTTATTGTGCCGGTGAGCGTCTTCGACGTTCGCTTAATTTGGGTGAGACCTGGGAAACCATTTTTGATTGTGCTAAGATGGATACGTCGTTGCATAATGCCTATCGGTTTTTTATGGCACCTGAGTTTCCGGGGACGATGTATGTGTATGCACTCAACAAAGGCTCGATGGTTCAGCCACAGCTATGGGTAACACACAACGCGCTTGCTGAGGATGCGAATGAGATTGAATGGACGCGTGTTCCGTATGTACCTCAGGAAGGTTGGATTGCTTCGTTAGAAATAAATCCTTCCGACAGTTCGGAATTTTGGTTGCTTTATCAGCGCAGAGAGTCTTCTGGTAAACTCTGGTATTTTGATGGTAAGCGGTATAGTGATAATTCAGGTGCATGGAATGATGCCTTGTGCGAGTCGATGGTATTGCAGCGCGGAAAATATCCGCGACTCTATGTAGGTTCCGATAGGGGAGTTTTTACCTTGGAAATTCATAGCCATGAATGGCTGCGAATGGCAGGATTGCCCGGGACACAAGTGAAATCACTTGCTATTAATTATGCAACAAATAAATTGATCGCGGGAACTTTTGGCAGAGGGTTATGGCAGGTGGATCTCATCAAGCCATAGGTTACTTGTTGTATTGAATCCAAAGGTCAGCCACGTTGGATGCCGGAATCGACTGAAGAATGCTTTGCCCCGTGGCTTCCATTCGATAGAGTATTTGAGGTGTTATAGCCCAAAGCTGATTTTCCAAATCGTCGTATAAAAGTTTATCCGGTATAAGCGAATTGTTCATTGTATAATTATTCAGTAAGTTGTAATAACGGGCAATTCCACTTTCGTGGACAACGAAGAAATCGTTGCCTTCACATTCATATACACCGAGAACAAGAGATGATTCATAAAAATTAAATACTTCATTGATTGCTGAAGTGGCAAGGTTGAGCCAAGCGAAATGAGCTGCTCCATTTTGATTTCCGACAAGGAGTACGCGATTACTTTCTGCCTCCAAAAACACAGCGCCCTTTACTTCCCAATCAACTTGTATGGATGTTTCAACAACTCCGTTATCCATGCGCAGGGCATTGATATAAGCAGAGCTAGATTCACCGGAAATAGTAATTATGTGATCGCGACTCCCTGCTATGCAGGTGATGGGCGCGTTTCCTATAGATGAGGAAAAAAGCTGCGTTCCGATGGTTGCTGTACTCCAGATATCTCCTGCGTGTGTTCCCCAAAGAAATCGATGTCCGATACGGTCGTGAAAAAATGCGGTAAGCTCATCATTGCTTGGAGGGAATGCTGCAGATAGATTTTCGAAGTAGGGCAGTGAAACGCTCAGCAGAGAGGAAGGCGATGTATCTGATGCAATTAAATGTCGAGTGCGAGACTCAATACCTCCGAATCGATAGTCACCTTGGAAATTAATGCAAGGCAATAAGGTTTCGTCGTGGAGCGTGTCGATTGATGCCGTGAATCCGTTGTTGCGCACGGCAAAAATTCGCTCGATGAGTCGCGGTGCTTCCATGATTTGAATTTCACGAAATGCAATTTGCTCGTTCTCGCCGTCATCAGCAGTTATGCGAACGAAGTAGGTTCCGCTGCTTAGATAGAGATCATCACAGAGAATAGTATGATTCAGCTCGAAGCGTTTCGCAATAGGTGAAAAGAGATGAGAGCTCAGATAACGATTATTTTGAGCATCCGTAATTTCTACCAAAACTGATTTGAGTTGGCGGTCGTCGGTAACAACAGCTTCTATACTAATCGTACTGTTGTAGTAATAGGTGCTGCCAATAGTTGGTGAATTTATCTCTATCGATGGGGCCAATGAGTCGCTTCTGTCCTTTTTACAACTTACAGCTGATAGCGCAATGGCAACCCATAGCGTCATGGCTGAGTATATGATAAAAAGCTTCACGCGTGAATACATGGTTGAAAACTACTTCGAAAGTCCGTTCAAAAGGAGCTTTTTTGGTTGAAATTTATTGAGTGCCAAAGCCTAACAAATGTCAACAAGGATACGTTAGTAGATAAAGGCCCAATGTTCAGAACAATATTGGCATCCGGCCTCGAAGAGCGTGCATCTTTGACGTCCACTTTTTTATCACCACTCACCGCTGTCATGAACGAACAGGATAACCGTCAGAAAAGAAGAGAGCGCATACAAGGCGTTCGCGATGCCATGAATCAGGCTATGGGCATCGAAATGGGAAAGCTACCTCCTCAAGCGGCCGATTTGGAAGAGGCTGTGCTAGGTGCAATGATGCTCGAGCAGAATGCGGTCAATACGGTTATTGATATCTTAAAGCCTAGTAGTTTTTACAAAGATGCCAATGCACGTATCTACGAGGCCATCATTCAGCTATTTCAAAAAGGTGAACCAATTGATATTCTTACGGTGACGCAGATGTTGCGAAAGATGGGGCAGCTCGAGGTGATAGGT
>JAURKF010000274.1 GCA_030831885.1 Flavobacteriales bacterium | reverse complement strand
GAAATCCTGCACCGAGCTGTCAGTGATTCTTCCAAGACCACGCACGGTATCGTCAGTTCCTCCGCAAGGAGTTGATATAACGAAGAGACCGCAGCTCATGGCCTCTATTGCCACAACACCAAATGTTTCGTGTTTGCTGGAAATCAAGAACACGGTTGACTGTTGCATTGCATGAATCAACTCTTCACGCGATAAGAAGCCCAAAAAACGAACGTGTCCTTCCAGCGAATGCTTACGCACCATTTGCTCGCATTCCTGGCGTAATTCACCATCGCCGGCAAGCCACAACTCCGTTTCGGGCATTTGAGAAAATACATGAGCGAAAGACTGAATCTGCAGCTGCTGATTCTTATTCGCATCGAAACGTCCTGCCGAAAGAAAGATGAATTTATCCTTGCGCGCAGAAGGCTTGAACTGGTGCACATTGACCGCATTTGGAATCACGGTAAACGTGGCCTCGGATTCAGTTTCTAACTTTTTTCGAAAAAAACTACTAACCGCTATTCGCGCATCCGCTCGGCGAAACAAATCGAACGCAAATTCTTTTCGTTCTTGATCGAGTGAACCCGATAGAAAACGCGAATTGTGTTCGGTGACCACCAAAGGCATTCTATATTTTTCACGAACCCATAAGGCCAATTTGCCTGCATGAAAGCCATGCAAGTGAACAATGTCGGGAACACCATGCGCTGCCGAATAAGACTCAATCATGGACATACCCAAATACGCAATGCGGCCAATCGGATACGAATACCATTTAGGAATTTGAATGAAAGGGTGCAACCATTCGCGCACACCCTCAACTTCCGATTGACCTCTCGATAATCCTCTTAAACCCGAACGCATCACATCCTTTAAAGAAACGGGAATACATGCTATGACTCCCACCTGTGTTCCGGTCGATGCAAGCGCCCTTGCCTGATCACGCACAAATACACCCTGCATGGGCAGATACGCGTTTGGATAACTATCCGAAATAATCAGAACGTGCATGCGTGAATTACGAGTTTTCACGGTGAAAGTAATTCATCAACGGCCAGGCCAACAGAAACCAAGCAACCGGGGTGGAAACAAATGTGCTATTAGCGAATTGAAGCACACTCAAGAAAGCTACCCATACGAAGCACTGAAGGGCCCAAGGATTTCTAATACTATCCCAAAGAAATGCGACAATAGCAATTAACCAAGTTACGCAAACAAGCAAGCCTGACTCAGCAGCAACTTCTATATAACCACAATGCGAATTAACAATACCACCTGTGCGTTCATCACAACCTCTTGCATGCACAACTTGCGCAAATTGTCCGATACCCACACCCATATAATTACTTTCACGAAGCATATCAGTACCACATTTCAAAAGCTCCATTCGACTTCCTTCACTTGATGCTTTCACATATTTCAAGGTATTATTGCTTCGTTCCACTTCCAACGCAAGGTTGCGCGTATTCACCCATGAATGACTTACAAAGACAGCAATTGCAAATGCTACTATAATGAACACAACTTTAGCTGATCGTGCCCATTGAATCGCCAGCCAATTTCTGTTCTCGACAACCATCAAGACCAACAACATGATTGCAGCTACTTCAGCAACCTTCGAGTGTGTGAGTAGAATCAATACACCGGAAAGCGCATACATCACCATGCGCACGGTGTACCCAACACAGCTACGAAATGAATAGATGAGAAATAGTTGAGTACACAAATACATCGCGAAATGATTCGGATTACCGAACAATCCGGATGGTGCAAACCGAACTACATGTTCTGATGAATATGCAATGAGTTCGCGTGCGAATGCTGAATCTGGGCGAATAGAAGAAACTAGTTGTACGCATGCAACAACCACATTCACTGCAAGCCCTGCAACCGATGCCACAACCATGGTGGCATTTTTTCCTGATGAAGAAAGATGATAGACAGAAGCCAATGCCGCAATTCCCAAAACGAGATAGAACATTCCTTTCTGCCAAAGCGCAATATCCATTGTCTCGCTTCGATTGAGTATTGCCCCACCTATCCAAATGAAACACGCAAACACCCAACTCCACATCCAGAAGGGAAGAGCGCGTCTAACGAACAAACAATCAGCTGCAGCTAGTAAAGCTCCTACAACAACGATACAACGGAATGCATACCACGAAGCGCCCAGCCATTCGAACGCCAGCAAATCACTCCCGCCGGCAAGCGAAAGCGGTAACAACCACGCGAGCCAATTCAGCAATTGTTCATTGCGTGTGATTTTTAATATCGAGAATCCATTAGCTGCGCTCATCGTGAAGCAATTTGGAAGTACGAATGAAAACAATAGCAAGACCTATGGCCATAAGATAAAAAGCTACCTGCGCAAACGTAAAGCCCCACAATGCCGAGAGGGCTGTTCCATCGTAGCGCATACCTAGATGAAATCCGAGGTAAATCATAACAACGTGCAGTGCGTCCATAATCAGCATCAATCGCTGACGCTGCAAGCGCAGATAAATAAACGACAGGGAAGATGAAACGAACCATACGCCCAGCCATACGCTGATAACGCGACAATACACAATCAGATCATTCCATTCCGGACCAAGCACACCCACAACCCACGATGCGGGAAGAATCCACACCAACGCTGTCATTGCGGCCGACATAAGAGTCAACCTTCCCAAGAACTTTCCATAAAGTGCAAGCATGGTTGAGCGCCCGTGAATTGAAGAAATGGTTCCGTAATACACTTGAGAAATAGATGCTGCCACCATTCCCAGACCAGCACCCACATAAGTCATGGCAACACTTACCATTCCGGCGCTTGCATCACCGAAATTTTGCACAAACATTTCGATGTACAGAAAGTTGATAAACGCACCCACAAATACACTTGGCGTGGTGTACATCACAAATGATTTGTGTTGAACGAGCAAATCCCATTTAGAAAAATTGCGACGCTCGACGGTTGATGCATCCTTTCTGTAACGCAAGTATTGGAAAAATGCTGTGATACCATACCCGCTTGTGCGGCCCACCAACAATCCGGCAAAATTGAACCCTGCAAAACCGGAAGCAAGTTTCACCCCTTCGCTCGAAGCCGTTTGTATAAGCTTACCGCGGGCAATCAAATCATATTCCTTGCGCGCATTAAACCAGTATGCCGTAAGCTGCACACAACCCATAGCAAAAACAACAATCGGCATTAAAAAAATGGCCCATCCCAAATCATGCAACCCATGGATCCAATCGAATGAAAAAAACAAGAAAGCAAGAATAAAAGCAAGTATTGAACTTAATATCACAGCGCGAAAACCTGTAATAGCGACTTCACGAGATTCGCGCAAGGAAGGCTTTCCCACAATTGCATACTCCAATTTCAGCGTGCTAATTACACCGAGCATTTCGCTGAAGTACACAAAGGACGCAAGCTTCGCAAAATCTTCCGGGCCGTAGAAATACTTTTGCAATAAAGGCAATACAAGAAAGGGAATCAGTTGAGAAAGTGCTGTACCCGTGGTAAGCACCATCACGTTTTGCATGAACGATTTTCCTTTCGTGTTTGCCATCTACAGGTTTAACGGTTCTTTCCAGATTTCCCAACTCTTCTCGGCTTGCTTGATAAGCATAGCATATCCATTCATCGTTTTGGCTCCTGCGAATCGGCCTAGGCGCAAAAACGTGGTCTCCTCCGGATTGTAGATTAAATCATACAAAAAATGCTTTTCTGAAAGACCTTCATAAGGCAAGTAAGGACATGCATCTATGTTGGGATATGTGCCCAACGGAGTAGTATTGATGATAAGCGGGAAGTGGTGCATTACTTCTGCCTTCAGCGTTTCATAACTCATCTCATTTTCATTCGTTGGTGTTCGACTTACGAAATGAAAGGGCACACCCCACTTGCGCAGCACATAGGCTACTGCTTTGGAAGCGCCGCCGGTTCCGAGAATAAGTGCACGTTCATAGTGATTTTCCAAAAAAGGCTTTATGCTCATTTCGAAACCATACACATCGGTATTGAATCCCCTGGAAAAGCCCCTTTGAATGCGAATGCAATTCACAGCTCCGACTTCAGCCGCGACCGGATCCAACTCGTTCAAATAGGCCATAACCGTTTCCTTGTGGGGAATGGTTACGTTGAGGCCTTGTAAATCGGCATGTGAATTAAGCAGTTCAGGAAACCCGGCAATATCGCGCATAGAGAAGTTTTCATATACACATTCGGTTTTGCCACATTCGTTGATCTTACCCAAAAAATAATCCTTCGAAAATGAATGCACCAGCGGATAACCGATGAGACCAAAGCGACGGATATGCGCTGAATCGGCATGCATGCGTTATGACTTCTTCAATCTGGCTTTAATTACACCAATGATAATGGGTAAAACAGAAATTCCAATGATTCCGAAAACCACCAGTTCGAAATTCGTCTTAACAATTTCAAATCCGCCGCAGGTATAACCGAGCATTGAAATACCTATCACCCACAAAAGAGCACCCAAAATACACACCGTTATGTATCTCCTGTATGGCATATTGCCTGCTCCTGCTACGAACGGAGCGATGGTGCGAACAATGGGAACAAAGCGTGCCATGATGATGGCCTGTCTTCCATACTTCTCATAAAAAGCCTCAGTTTGCGTGATGTAATCACGTTTGAAAAACAAAATACGTTCGCGCTTTTTGATTTGTTCACTGAAGAATTTCCCCACGAAATAATTGACGTTATCGCCGCACAACGCTGCTAAAATTAGAAGTGGCATCAGCACCCAAATATTGAGTCCTTCGTTGCCATTTGCTGCCGCAATTGCGCCGGCTGCAAACAGCAATGAATCACCGGGAAGTAAAGGCATAACGATTAATCCTGTTTCCACAAATACTATCAGAAACAGTATGGCATAAATTAATGTTCCGTAGTTGGCTACCATAGCCATCAGGTGCTCATCGATATGAAGCACAAAATCAATTAATGACGACATAGTCTTTTTTCTTATTGAGTTAAAAAACAAATGGCGATGCACCACAATGAACCATTGAAATGCACCGCCATTGGGCTCTTTTGTTAGTTATTATTCCTCTTCCGCATCGAAGAATTCCTTGATGCGACTAAGAAATCCTGCAGTATCCTTCTTCTCGCGTTCTTTATCGGCAAGAGTAGATTTACCCTTCTTCTCGCCGGCAGTTGCCGTCTGAACAACATTCTCCTGGTTGGATACACCAGATACAGCAGTGAACTTTTCAAGACCTTGAATTACAAGTCCTACACCCGTGCTCATGGCCGGTATCAGCAAATTGTCATTCTTCGCTTTCACTACATGTTCATTGGGGTAACCGATACGACAGTCCATACCGGTAATGTACTCAACCAATTGCTTCATGTGCTTCAACTGTGAACCACCGCCAGTGAGCACAATACCGCCAATGAGCTGCTTTTCATATCCGCTGTTACGAATTTCATAGTACACATACTCAATAATTTCCTCCATTCGGGATTGAATGATATGGGAAAGATTACGCAATGAAATCTCTTTCGGATCACGGCCCTTCAAACCGGGGATGCACACAATTTCATTATCCTTGTTTTCAGTTGCCAGTGCGCTACCAAATTTCACCTTGAGCGACTCGGCATGATTGCGCATGATAGTGCAGCCCTTCTTAATATCCTCTGTGATGATATCGCCACCAAAAGGAATTACCGCGGTGTGACGAATAATGCCATCCTGGAAAATGGCCACATCTGTGGTACCACCACCAATATCAACGAGCACAACACCCGCCTCCTTTTCTTCCTCACTCAATACAGCAGCAGCACTACCCAGTGGCTCGAGCATAATTCCTTCCACGTTGAGACCTGCCTTGGTAACACACTTGTAGATGTTTCGTATGGCAGTTATCTGGCCCGTGATAATATGAAAATTCGCTTCCAGACGAGCGCCGCACATACCTATCGGTTCTTTGATTCCTGTTTCACTGTCCACAGTGAATTCCTGTGGAAGCACATGAATAATTTCTTCACCGGGAAGCATTACCAACTTGTGCATATCATCAATAAGTGCATCGATATCGGCTTTTGAAATTTCCTCTTCCTGATTGCGGCGGGTGCGCATACCGCGGTGTTGTAAACTCTTGATATGTTGTCCGGCGATGCCTACGTTCACCAATCGTATATTCACACCACTCTCGCGCTCTGCTTCTTCGACTGCAGCGCGAATGCTTTGAACGGTGCGATCTATATTGGTAACAACGCCGCGCGTTACACCAATACTCTCGCTCTTGCCGATGCCGAGGATTTCGATTTTGTTGTTTTCCATTTTGCGGCCCACCAAACAAGCAATCTTGGTAGTACCGATGTCTAAGCCAACTACGATCTCTGAATTCATAGGGTT
>JAURKF010000273.1 GCA_030831885.1 Flavobacteriales bacterium | reverse complement strand
TATCGCGAACAGAAACTGTGAAAGATCCTCCTCCCAAGCCTGTGAATTCCTCAGTTCCATCGCTGGAAAGTCCCTGGCTTTGGCCGTTGAAGAAGAACTCATAAAACGCCTGTGCGCCTGTTGCAGTCGCAGTGATTACACCGTTTTCTGAATCGGCGCAGGTTGGTGACGTTGTTATAGCTGCATCCACATTCAAGCTGCAAGGCAACAAACAAAGACCATTATCGTAGGTAGCAGCGGCATTATAGTTCAGCGCTGTGTTGTCAGTGCAACCGGGCAAGCAGCCTGTAGTGCTCGAAAACGAGTATGAACCATAAACAGGAGCCGAACCTGCACCTGAGTAGTTCGGGAAAGACTGTATATAGAATGTTCCGCAGATATTTCCGTCAGTTGTAATTTGAGCGAGAAGTACCTTCAAATCAGAGCCTGCGATTGAATTCGGATTGTCAGGGAGAACAAACCAAGTACCACCAACGGGAGAGTTCACAACAAATTCTCCTGTACCGTATGGAGCAGTGTTGAACGCCTGAGATTGCCAAGGCTGATTAATATCTTCAGCTTTGAACACCGGGTTGGCTGCTCCATCATCGTTACAGCTTACACCAACGGTTACATAAGAATCGTACTGCGCAAGCGGTTGTGAGTTATAGAGGATACAAGGAGCGGCATCTCCCGTAACACCACCGGTATTGTTTGGGCTGTTCCAGATTCCGGAACCACCAGTAACTGAGAGTGACATCGGGTTGTCATCATTACCGGAAACCGTAGTGATGCGGTCATTAGCACCTGTAGTATTCGCGTAAATACGATACGTGGTATGGTTAGCAGGATAACCGGCAACCGTCGGATTGTCACCACCTACGTAGAAAGATTCAACTGTAATGCTGGTGACTTGTGCTAAAGAAACTACTGCTGTGCCGAAGAACGCAGCAAATAAAAATAAAGCTCTCTTCATGAGTTGTTATGGTTTGGATACAGATTAATGGTTGTTTCAACCGCCAAATATAAATGCCAACACCTACCATAAAAATTTTTCTTTTCACATTCTTGAAAATGAAAAAGGCCCCCGATAGGAGGCCCATTTTCAAAATTTCTTTTTAAGCTTATGCTTATTTAATAACAACATTCACAACTTGGCTACCGGTAGCATTAGTAAGTGTTAGAGCGTAGATGCCCTGAGCGAGCGCAGAAGTATTGAGAGTCAACACCTTCTGTCCGCTCACCTGCCCTAGGTTTTCTTCAATAACTACTTGTCCAACACTGTTCACCATTCGGATAGTCATGCGCTGAGCCATTACAGCTTCGAACTGAACATTCAGTTGATCTTGAGCTGGGTTTGGATATACACTCAAATTTGAAACTACCTCAGTATTCTCAGCTACAGAGGAAGGTCCTGCGCACGATTCGCACGTATCGAATGTCCAGCATACCGTTACAGGGCTGCCGTCGGTGCGCACCAGTTGACGGTTATCGCTGAATGTTCCGTTATCAACTCCACAACCTCCAATGGCCGAAAAATCAGCAGACTCTTCAGTAAATGCAGATCCGCCTGCAGCTCCTGCGCGGAACTTGTAAAACAATGAACCGATACAAACCTGAGGAACTGTAACAGTCCATGTACCGTCTCCGTCATCATCGGTCATTTGAAGCGCTCCATCTTGCCAGTTGGGCTGGGTAAAGTCACCCATTACCCACATAACTTCACCTGCGCCTAATTGCAAAGCCCCTGGACGAACCTGGAAGGTTACATCGGCAGGTGGAATTACAGAGCCACAAGGCTCCAGAGAGTTAAAGCAAACAACCGGCAATTCTGTTGGAGTGTCGGCTACTACGGACAATTGACGGTTTCCGATACCTTCCCAGCCACCTGCTCCGATACGGAACTTGTATTCGTAATTTCCGGCAGGGAGATTCAACGTCAATGTCCATATTCCATCTCCGTCATCATCGCTCATAGGAGCGCCTGTTCCCCAATCGGTGAGTGTACCCATCAGGTTAATACCGGGTGAAGTGTCGGCACAAGAGGCGTTCATGTCCACGCTGAACGTTACTGCTACAGGCTGGGTGCAAGGATCGCAAGAGTTCCAACAATAAACGGGAAGAACTGTATTCACATCGGTGATAGTTACCAAGCGGTTGCCATTGCCTGCACCACATGAACCGCTTACACTTTCATTTGGGAAAATCCAGTCGGGACCATTGATGAACTTGAATTCGATTGGATCTGCCGCAAAGGTTGTAATCAAACCTTCCCAGATTTTGTTGCCATCCCAATCCTGAAGCGGAACGAATGTGCTCCAAGTAACGAAACTACCATTCATGAACATACCATCAGGGTGAATGTCAATGCCGGGCTCACCACCGATTCCATTTCCATCATCGTCGTAGGTGCTCATATCCACGCGCACACGAACGGCATTCATACCACAATCGGCGCATTCGCCGTAACAAACCGTATATTCAACCGGATCAGCACCTACCATAACTTGACGGTTGCTGTTGCCGTTTACCTCTACGGTGCAAGTTGAAGGAACACTTTCAGAATATGGCCAATCATTACCATTCACAAACTTGAACTCATAACGACCAGGCTGAAGCATGAGCGTAGCAGAATAAACGAAATCAAAATCATCATCGGTCATCAAACCGGAAGCTGCATTTGGAGTCCAGTTTTGATAATCCGGATTTTCAGGAACGTTGTCATAATTCGGGTCCTGAAAATTTCCCACTACATGCAAGCTGTCGGAAGGACCGACAATCCCCATGTTCACGTTGAAAGTCACTGCCGTTTGGGCCATTGCGCCCACAGCAACCATCAAACTCAAGATACTCAAGTAGATTTTTTTCATAATTGTTTTTGATTAATTGGATAGTTGGTGTACTTTAAACACTATGTGCCAAAAGTAGATACTTTCGCGATTATCAAACACTCCTATTATTTTTTTTATGAAACTATCTTTTCCACATTTTCTAGTTGCATTCATCTGTTTTTTGGCATCTCCATGCAATGATGCAATTGCGCAGTCGGTTGTAAGAGCCGACCCGCCAAATTGGTGGACAGGTATGAAACACAACCGAGTGGAAATTTTGTTTCAGGCCAAATACATTGGAAAGTGCAAAGTGCAGTTGGACCATCCGCACTGCAAAATCATACATTCGCATGCGCTTCCAAATCCGGACTACGTGTTGGTAGAAATCGAAATTGCTCCCAATTGTCCTCCCGGAAAAGCAAGCTTTCGGTTCGCCTCATCAAGGAATGATTACGCATACGAATTTCCCATCGAAGGCCGCAACACAGCAGGCAGTCAAGGACTGAACGCCAGCGACCTCATCTACCTCGTATTCCCCGATCGCTTTGCCAATGGTCAACCTTCCAATGACAACTCTCCTACCCTGCTGGAACCGAAAGCCGACCGCACAGGATTAAAGTCAAGGCACGGCGGTGACATAGCGGGCATCGAACAACACCTGGACTACTTCACGGAGCTCGGTGTGACAGCGCTGTGGCTCAACCCTGTACTCGAAAACAATCAGCCGTATGAAAGCTATCACGGCTACGCAGCTACTGATTTGTATAAGGTAGATCCGCGACTGGGAAGCAATGAATCCTATAAAACCTTCGTGGAAAAATGCCACCAAAAGGGAATGAAGGTAATCTGGGACGTCGTTTACAATCACTGGGGCAATGAGCATCATTTGTTCAAGAACCTGCCCGACAGCAATTGGGTGCATTGGTTCCCTCAATTCACACGCACAAGCTATCGCGCCGAGACGCTCATGGACCCATACGCCAGCAAGGCCGACCGCAACATCATGACCAACGCTTGGTTCGACAAACACATGCCCGATCTCAATCAGCAAGACCCGCATCTCGCTCGTTATCTTATCCAAAATTCCCTATGGTGGGTTGAATACGCCGGCATCGATGCGTTTCGTATCGACACCTACGCCTACCCCGATCAGCAATTCATGAAGCAACTCGATGAAGCTATGCGACTCGAGTATCCCGACTTTTTCTTATTCGGAGAAACGTGGGTGCAAGGCTCGCCTGTCCAAGCATGGTTTACTGAACAAGCCGAGGTAAAGAAAGAGTTCAACTCATCGCTGCATTCAGTCACCGACTTTCAATTGTTCTATGCCATCACCAAAGGGTTAAAAGAAGACTTCGGATGGGAAGAAGGTTTTCGTCGAATTGAACTCACCTTGGCTCACGACATTCTTTACAGAGAGCCCAACAACCTTGTCACCTTCCTTGACAACCACGACCTAAGTCGTTTCTACAGTATGATGGGCGAAGACATGGCTCGGTTCAAAATGGGAATCGCGCTGTTATACACCCTGCGCGGCATACCCTCGATTTACTACGGCACTGAAATTCTGATGAAAAATTTTTCCGATCCGGATGCGAAAGTGCGCGAAGATTTCCCCGGCGGATGGCCGGGCGATGCGTCGAATAAATTCACGTCTTCCGGTCGCACCAGACAAGAACAGGAAGCCTTTGACTTCTGTTCTATACTCGGCACATGGCGCAAGGCAAACGCGTGGTTTGGCAACTCGAAGCTCATGCAATTTGTGCCGGAAGAAAACACGTATGTTTACTTCCGGTATGACGACATACACACGGTCATGTGCATCTACAATGGTAACGATAAGCCCCACACGTTGAAGCTGGAACGTTTTGCAGAGCGGATAGGCAATGCGAAGGTGGGCCGTGATATCATTAGCCGCCGAGAAATGGCCCTAGATAAAGAGTTGGTGGTGGACCCGAGGTCGGTGATGGTGGTGGAACTACCTAAATGACCCTAGCGCTTTTCCCTAAAGTAAGGACGCACTGCGGTGCGTCCACTACCAACAGCTAACCTTACATGAGCTCTGACAACAACATGCGCCACCTTTCCGGAACCTCCATCGTGCATCGCTCCTCATAATCGAAACACACCAGCACAGAAGCGCCCGTCGCGCATAACTCTTCGCCTCGCAAATAGCGGTAGCGCAAAGTGTAGCTCTTGGTTCCAATATGCGCGCAATCAATGTAGATGTCAACCTTGTCGTTGAAATGAATGGGCCGTTTGTAATCCATCTCGTTGCGTGCTACCAGAATGCCCTGCTTGTTCCAGTTCCATTGGTCGCCCACAAGCTGATGAAAGAAATGGATTCGCGCCTGCTCGGCATAGGTGAAGTAGGTAGCGTTGTTCACATGCCCCATCACATCGATGTCGGAAAAGCGAATGTCTATTCGATATGGTTTCAGTTCCATCTTATTCTACTTCGATAACAAGTCCTTTCAAGTATTCGCCTTCGGGGTGATAGATGCTCACCGGGTGATCGGCCGGTTGATGCAGTTGGTGCAATACACGCACTTTACGTCGCGCATTGATACTCGCCGCCATGATGGAGTCGCGGAAGAGTTTTTTATCGATGACCTGCGAACATGAAAACGTAAAGATGATACCGCCCGGTTTGATTTGTTTGATTGCCGCCTCGTTGATGCGGATATATCCTTGCACAGCTTTGTGGCGCGCGCTGAGGTGCTTGGCAAACGCTGGCGGATCGAGTACGATGATGTCGTAATCTTCCTTCAGCTGCTTCATGTATTCTACTGCATCGGCTTTGATTACGTCGTGCACAGGAGCTTCAAATCCGTTGAGCTTGGCATTGACGACTGCCAGTTCGAGTGCCTTCTGACTGCTATCGAGACTATGCACCAGCGATGCACCAGCTTTAAGCGCATACACCGAAAAGCCGCCTGTGTAGCAAAACGTATTGAGCACCTTCTTTCCCTTGGCAAAGTCGCCGAG
>JAURKF010000272.1 GCA_030831885.1 Flavobacteriales bacterium | reverse complement strand
CCGATCTGGCTGTTTCGCTGAGTACCTCTATTTTTTTTCCGGCGTATGATACTGAAAAGCACGTTAACTCGTAGTTAATGGCACCTTGGTAATCGGTATTACCCGTTCCGTGACCAATATGTGCACCGGGTGTGTTGGTGGCTAAATAGTCATTGTAATAAGAAGCTCCTATATGAAGTCCATCAATTGGACGCATGTAAACGACTGCAGTAACTGCTTTGTTTAAGGCTTGGTCGAACACATCGGTAGATGCAATTCCGTTGGATGCAACAATATCATATCCAAGTCCGAGCTTACCAATGTCCTGTCCATGCAGACGCAACCCTAAGGAATGAAGGGGCAACAAATAGCTGAATGACGATGGCCTGTCGATCGTAGGGAATAGGTAGCGACCATGGTGATATGTATCGTTCCAATAATTGACAGGCGTGTGCATTTTCCCAACAATTAAACGGTGCTTAGCAGAAAAGTCAAATTGTAGCTGAGCTCGTTCGACACTGGGAATAAACTTGCTGCCGGAAGTATTATCATAACGCACAACGGTTTCTCCCAGAAAACGAAGTCTGTCCGTTATATCTGCCGTTACAAACAGATCTTGTTCCCCTAAACTGAAGTAACTATCGCCATCCGTTTCACCCAAATTGTCGAAGTTGTATTGCACATGCCCCCAGTACTGAAATTTGGCATTGCGTTCTTGAGCACTCACAGCGCCAATGCAAGCCAAGCATAGGGCGAAGGAGGCAATCAACCTAGGAAATGTAGTGTTTTTGATCTGCATATGGCTGCGGTTAGCGAGCAATCGAGTTGAAGTTTGAAAATTCGTCACTTTTTTAACATCGAATTTGCACTTGCGCACCACGATTCTGGACCTCCGGCTGCATAGCCGCTTTGTCCAAGAGAGTTAAAGTTTACAGTCCCATCCGTATTTAATTGTGGGTTAACGAAGTGAACCGTCGGGTAACCCTGAACCTGAAAAATCTGCTGTAGGGTTTGGTTTTGCTGCTGAATTTCTGCAGACAATTGTTTCTTTCTAGGGTAATCCAATTCAACGAGAATAACATGGTCCTTGGCCCAATTGGTAAAATAAGGTGTTTGAAAAACCTCTTTTTGCAGTCGAATGCACCAGCCGCACCAGTCGCTTCCTGTGAAAAAAAGAAACATCGGTTTACCGGTTTCCATGGACTTCTGTATAGCCTTGTTCACGTCGCTGTACCATTCCTGTGATTCAGTTTGAGCCTGAATGGAAAATGAACAAAGAGTAAGTGCAAGAAGGAAAAGAATCTTTTTCATGTTTCAAAGATACGTTTTTGTAAGTTACGCAAGATTGAACGCTTTATTTTACTTCTTGCATGAGTTTACGAATCATAGGTGAAATGAGTATGAGCAGCACTCCGGCAATAAGCGCATACCAAGCAAAATCATAATAACCTTGCGTATAGATGTTCAACTTCTCAAGTGGCGAAGCATTCGGGTCGGGTGAGATGCTAGCTCCAAATAATCCCGCAACATATTGCCCATAAGCACTGGCCAAAAACCACATACCCATCATGAATCCTTGCAAACGATCGGGTGCCAGCTTGGTCATGATGGAAAGGCCGATAGGTGAGAGGCAGAGCTCACCCAAGGTAACTGCGAAGTACGCAAAGGTGAACATATCGAGCGAGGATATTCCATTCGCATCGGCAAAGAAGCGTCCCGAGAAGAACAGCATATAGCCGGCTCCCAAAAACAAGAAGCCGATACCGAACTTCACTACTGTGTTGGGCTCTTTGCCACGCTTGGCCAGCCACACCCAAATGGTGCCGGCCACAGCAGCAAAGGCAATGACGAATGCAGAGTTTGCAGAGTTGTTAATTCCATTGGAGTCTAGATGAATAAAGCCTAGCAACTCGTCGCTCAAATGATTCGCTGCGTAGAGGCTCAACGATCCGCCGGCCTGTTCGAAGATGGCCCAAAACACAATGGAGAAGAAGATGAAGAATAAAGCAGCAACAAGCTTCTTCGCTTCTGCCGATGTTCCTTTAGACATTTCATAAAACAAATACACCAGACTAAATGGACCAATTATATACATGAAGTAGTCGGTGTAAACTGTATTGGCTACCATAATCATGATAGCAGGTATGGCTAGCAAGCCGCCAGCATATACAGCAGCATCTTGCCAAACCCATGTTTTACCAATGGCACTCTTCAAGGGAGAAAGCCCTATAGGCCCTAGCTGGTGACGTGTACGTGTAAAAGTTAAGAGGCTAATGGTCATTACCAAGGCAGCCAGTCCGAATGCTACATTCCAGGTCAGGCTTGCCGGAATAACGGACGATAGGAATTCACCTTTTCCAATAGCGATGCAGAAATATCCTCCAAGCAATGCGCCTATGTTTATACCGGCGTAGAACAAGGAGAATCCATCGTCGCGACGGCTATCGCCTTGCTTATACAGCTGTCCTACCATACTGGAAATATTGGGCTTGAAAAAACCGGTTCCTACTACGTTGAAGGCAATCCCTAAAAAGAAAAAATTCTTGGGGTCGATGGCGAGAATGATACTCCCGGTAATCATCAATAAGCCGCCCCAAAAGAGCGACTTGCGGAAGCCTAGTATCTTATCGGCAAACATGCCGCCTATGAATGTGAAGGCATACACCCAGGCTTGCGTTGCACCGTATTGCAGGTTGGCTGCTTTATCATCCATAAAAAGCTGTGTCACCATGAAAAAGGTGAGCATGCCGCGCATGCCATAGAAGCAGAATCTCTCCCACATTTCCGAGAAGAATAGATACCACAGTTGCTTGGGGTACTTGCCCTCAAAGGTTTGAATTTGTTCGATGGTTTGCATAGTGTCTAGTGTATTCCTTTTTCGTTCATGGTTTTATTGAGGCGGCCGAGCAGCAAAAACATCAGGGCCGTTGCACTCAGCAGAAGGATGAAATTCACCCAGAAGAAATTCGTCTTGTCGTCGTAGCTGTCCCACATACTGGCCAATACACCGCTCAGCTTGTTGCCAATGGATGTTGCCAAAAACCATCCTCCCATCATGAGGGAGGTAATGCTGGCGGGACTCAGTTTTGATACGAGCGACAATCCCATGGGACTCAAAAACAATTCGCCGATGGTGATGACACCATAGTTGGCCACGAGCCACCAGGGGCTCACTTTCTCGGTGCCGTTGTTGCCGGCCTTCACCGCGGCCACCATCACCAACACGGAAAGTCCGCTAATGAGCAATCCAAATGCAACTTTAGCCGGAGTGGATGGCTCTGCTTTTCGCAGGCGCAGGAAGGAGAAGAATGCGACCACAATGGGAGTCAATAGGATAACCCAAAATGGGTTGATGGATTGGCTGAGGTTGGTCGCCCATAGACTCACCTGCGTGCCTTCTGCTGGGCGTTGCTCGGTGGTGGCATTTTTGAAATAGACCGGGTAGTCGAAAGTCTTTTGCACTTTGCCATCTTCCTTGATAAGCCTGAACTGATCATCGTACGCATCTAAGCTGTCTTTTGCGTAGGTGAGTTTCTTCGAAAACTTAAGGTTATCGGTCGCGGTGGCCATGGTACCGGTCACTTCACGATCGGTGTAACGGTCGGCCCAAGTATTGAGCGCAGAGCCATTAAGTTTAAACACAGCCCAGAAGAGAATGACTACAGCGAAGATAGTGAGCAAGGCTCCAATCTGCTTGCGCTCATCTGGACGGGCGCGAAAGAAGAGCGATGCGTAAAATAAAATCACAGGTATACAAGCGAAAATGAACGCGTCGGTGCTGTCCGAGCCGAAGATGGCGGCATTCGAGTTGGCAGCCGATTCGACTCCTTTGAGGAGCCAACCGATGATGCCAAAAACTACCGAAGGCACCAGGATAAGCAGCACAATCTTGCTCAAGGGCATATCGCCGGGCTGGGTTCCTTTGGCTTCGGTGTGTCCTTCATAGTGACGCGTACCCATCAGAAAAACAATCACCCCAATCACCATTCCCACACCAGCGGCAAAAAACGCCCATTGCCAACCGAGCAAAATCATAAGCGCCGCCCCAAAGAAGTTGCAGATGAACGCTCCTACATTAATACCCATGTAGAAGATGTTGTAGCCTTCATCTTTCTTGGCTTTATATTGTTCGTTGGAATAAAAGCTACCCAACAGGGTCGAAATATTCGGCTTGAAAAATCCATTACCCAAAATCACCAGCGTCATGGCCACATAAAGCATGGGCAGCGAGTGAATCCCCATCATCATATATCCGGCTGCCATGAGCAATCCACCAATAATGATGGACTTTCGATAGCCGAGATAGCGGTCGGCAAGCAATCCACCGATGAACGGTGTGAGGAACACAAGCGCGATGAACGTTCCATACAAGTCGGCCGACTCTTTTTCCGTCATACCAAAACCGGTCTCGCGGTCTTTCAGGTACAGCGTGAAGATGCCAATCATGAGATAATACCCAAACCGCTCCCACATTTCAGATAGGAAGAGGTAGGGTAGAGCTTTGGGGTGTTTGGACCACATATGGTAAATGACTAATGACGAGTGACTAATGACGAATGATTAATGACTGGTGACTAGTGGCTAGCGGCTCATTTGTCACTAGT
>JAURKF010000271.1 GCA_030831885.1 Flavobacteriales bacterium | reverse complement strand
CCCCGAATCATTTGGTTCTTGTAATACTTGCGAATGAACACATCCAACTTTACAAGCAGCTGATCGTATTCTCCGGTAGGTTTATTCATGTAGGGAGAGGCTCGCCTGAAGCGACACGCCTCAAAAATAAGGGAACGACGGCCAGATATTGTTTATCACCTAGCGCTTTCGAGAAAATTAACGAACTGAACTATTTGAATTCGGCATAGTTCCAAACGCCAATCATTTGTTCGCGAATAAATTTTCTAGCAAGCTCATAGACATCGTCCTGGCTGGTATACCAAACTGTTTTATTGGCGATTGAATCTGCTTTGAATTTTGTGAGCTTTACGATTTCGATGCCATGAACAGGAGCTTCCGATCGCTCGAGTAAATCTATGTGGTCGAGCGACTCCTGTTTATCTCGATAGATGCTTCCGTCGCGATTGATGAGTGCTTTTCTCATTGTTTGATAAATCGACTGACTGCATTGGAGGTTTTCAGAACATAAGCACCACTGCTTAACTGCCCTACCTGGATGTCAAACATGGAAGTGCTGGATTTTCCTGATAATACGACACGACCGGTGGCGTCAGCAATGTTCCATTCGGAAGGACTTTCGATGATTACTTGAATTTGAGATGTGGTTGGATTCGGGAAAATCGACATTTGACCGGTTGATGATTCGGAAATTGAATTTTCAACGACGTACACATCACTCTCGATATCGCAGCCAAAATTGGTTGTTACTTCTACCGCATAATTACCCGGCCCTTCAGGCGCCAAATAAGAATTGTTGGCCCCATCGATTGGTAAACCATTGAAGAACCATTGGTAGCTATCATAGATATCTGCTACGGAAAGCTCACCAATTGTTGGATTGAATTCTATGGATAGAGGTGCGCAAAAGAGCACTTCGTTGGTTGAGGTAAAACAACCGAATTCGTTAGTAAGCTCAACCCGGTACACTCCACTTTCCTCCAATTGCACTGAATTTCCGGATAGCGAAACTGCCGGCAATTCATTTTGCAGCCAAAAAACAGTAGTGGGATTTTCTTCTAGCAGATAAGCGACATCTCCGCTTAGAATTAAGGTGTCGTTTGGATATGGAAATACTGAAATGAGGGTTGAGTCGGTAATTTGTGTCGTTATCGAAAGCCCTATTGAATAAGTACCAACAGTGCCATTGCTAACGTCGAAGAAATGTTCTCCTTGCGCAAGGTCAACCGTGAAAGATCCC
This sequence comes from Flavobacteriales bacterium, assembly GCA_030831885.1. The sequence goes on along the minus strand of JAURKF010000271.1, from coordinate 9,180 downwards.
AATGCGTCATCTTGGGAGAAGTCATCACTGTCATAGAATTGGACGTAATAGGGCGGCTCACTCAGGGTGATAGGATTAATATTCCAAGTTGTGTTGGTCGTATTATCGTTGGTGCCGGAGGTAAATACTATTGTACCATTTCCGTTTATGAGTTGAAAATAGGGGTCTGCAGTGCTGGTGAAATCATCTATATCGCCTGACCAGTTATCATTGAGATTTGATACTGAAACCTGATTAAGGCTGAGTGTTGCGATAATCGTGGTTAGTGAGGCTGTGAAGTTCCCCTCGGAATTATAGCTTACAGTGAAAGGCCCCGCTGCAGCGGATGTTTCTCCATTGCCGAAATTCCAGTTGTAGGTTGTAATTGCGGGATCCGGAGCAGTGAAGGAGGCGTTGAATGTTACATCTACTGAGCCGCAACCGGCACTTTGATCGAAGGTGAAAGACCCTGTTTGTCCCTCCGCCGGCAAAACAGTTATTGAAGTAGAGAATGATTGCTGCAGGCTGCTGTCAAAACCGAGCGCTGTAAGCAGCACATCGGCACTGATAACGATTTGATACGTTCCCGGAATCAGCGGTGTGCCGCAGATGGTTGCGCATCCAAGGTTTTCACCTGATGATGGCAGAAATACATTGTCATTGTCGTTAAATGAAAGCTCTAAACCATATGGAAGACCGGAAACCGATGATATCGTAACTTGATTCAGAGTTGCATTTACACCCGTTGACGGGTCATTAACCTGAGCCGGAAGGTAAAAGGTGATAATTTGCGAATAGTACACGTTGATAGTTGCATCGGGCGGCGTGAAAGGACACATGGTTGGGAATCCATCTGCACTGACGCAAGACGGGTCCGGTGTGCAGGTTTCGCATTGCGCCGCAGAACGAAGGCTGACCAGCAAACACAACCCCATTAGAGCAAATGACGTCGAGGTAAATCGCCTAAGCTTATAAATCAAGAAATTCATAGGTGATTGAATTTGCGTCGAATATAAATCCAATAACTTATTCCCAATAGGAATAGGACTGCTCATTGAGGTCATATTACTTTCGCCTCATGAATACGATCCGTCACCATTTTGAGCAAGCGCATAGACTTCTGGAACAAGTGATGAATAGCGATACTTTTCTTCTGTCGGTTGAACAAGCGGGAGAGCTGATGGCATCGTCTATCAAGGCAGGTAATAAAATTATGTCGTGCGGCAATGGCGGAAGTATGTGCGATGCGATGCATTTCGCCGAGGAGTTAACGGGTCGTTATCGTGACAACCGGATGCCAATAGCAGCCATCAGCATAAGTGATCCTTCGCACATGAGTTGCGTGGGAAATGATTACGGGTATCAATATATTTTTTCCCGTTATGTTGAAGGGCTAGGAAAGAAAGGCGATGTATTGCTTGCCATTTCTACCAGCGGCAACTCTGCCAATGTGGTTGAAGCTGCGCGCATGGCGCAATCAAAGGGGATTTATGTGGTGGCTCTCACCGGGAAGGATGGCGGCATGCTGGCGGCATGCTGTGATGTTGAGGTGCGCGTTCCATGGATGGAATATGCAGATCGGGTGCAGGAGATTCACATCAAAGTGATTCATGCATTGATTGATCATATCGAGCGAAGTAGGGCCTAGCAGGCCGTGGCTTTGAAGCCAGCTCGCCAATCTTTTACATATTAAAATCTATCAGGCTATGCTTATTAAAACGTATGGCAGCGCTGTCTTTGGAGTAAATGCAGCAACGATTACCATTGAAGTAAACGTGGATCGGGGAGCACAAATGGCTATTGTTGGACTGCCCGATTCGGCAATTAAGGAAGCACAACAAAGAATCCGAGCAGCGCTATCGAACAGTGGGTATGACTTACCTGTGAGAAATATTACCGTCAACATGGCACCGGCAGATCTCCGCAAGGAAGGAACTGCGTACGATTTGCCACTTGCTGTTGGCCTTTTGGCTGCCACGGGCGCATTTTCTTCTGAGCGACTTGCGCACTATGTTATGATGGGAGAGCTGAGTCTTGATGGTAGCTTGCGTCCTATTCGTGGGTCTCTTCCCATTGCCATACAAGCAAAAAGGGAGGGGTTCAAGGGCATAATACTTCCGTGTGGGAATGCTGAAGAGGCAGGCATCGTGGAAGGATTCGAAGTTTACGGTGTAAACCACATCAGCGAGGTCATTGGTTTTTTCACTGAAAGCCAATTATTGGAACGAACCATTGTGGATGCAACAAGCGAGTTTGCTAAATCACAATCTACAAGCAGTTTGGACTTTCTCGATGTAAAAGGACAAGAGAACATCAAGAGAGCATTCGAAATTGCAGCGGCGGGTGGACATAACGTAATATTGATTGGTCCGCCGGGAGCTGGAAAGACGATGTTGGCTAAGAGGCTTTCTACTGTGCTTCCTCCGCTATCATTGGAAGAGGCTCTGGAGACAACCAAGATACACAGTGTTGCCGGACGACTGAAGCAGAGTGGTGGATTGATACAGCACAGGCCTTTTAGGGCACCACATCACACCATTAGCGATGTAGCGCTTGTGGGCGGAGGAAGTTTCCCTCAGCCAGGGGAGATTTCACTTGCGCACAATGGCGTATTGTTTTTAGATGAATTGCCTGAGTTCAAGCGCACCGTTCTTGAGGTGATGAGGCAGCCGCTGGAGGATCGAAGCATTACAATTTCACGAAGTAAATTTTCAATTGAATATCCGGCGGGCTTTATGCTTATTGCGAGCATGAATCCTTGTCCGTGTGGGTATTACAATCACCCGGAAAAGGAATGTGTATGTGGGCCCGGGGTGGTGCAGAAGTATTTGAACAAAGTAAGCGGACCTTTACTTGACAGGATTGATATACATATTGAGGTAACCCCGGTTAGTTTTCAGGAGTTGAGTGGTCGTGCAGGGGGAGATTCCAGTGAACGTGTGCGCGAGCGTGTTATAGCCTCCCGATTGCGGCAACAACAGCGTTTTTATAATCGTCCGGGTATGAACTGTAACGCTCAGATGGATAGTGGATGTTTAAAGGAGTATTGCGTTATAGATGAGAGTGGCAAACAGTTATTATCCGTAGCAATGGAGCGCCTTAAGCTGAGCGCCCGAGCCTACGACCGCATTTTAAAGGTCGCCCGAACAATTGCAGATCTCGCGAATAGTGAACGTATTTGCAGCGATCATCTGGCTGAGGCTATTCAATACCGAAGCCTCGACAGGGAGAATTGGGCGGGATAAAAAAAACAGGCTCCCTAAGGAGCCTGTTGTATAAAACGAAATATTCTATTATTTCTTTGAGAGGTATGTCATTACCTCATTGTAGTTGTTGATTTGACCGTTGCTGTTGAGCACTTCGTAATCGCGTGAGGTCATTGTCACAACTCGAGCATTAACATCAGCTGTTGGCGCGCCATTTACAGCATCGAAACCAACCACGCCAGTGTCAGCTGTTCCATCACCATCAGAATCAGCAAAAGTGTAGCCGAAACCGGTAATAGCATGCCACTGAGAAGGAATACCGTTCCAGTAACCATAATCATCCTGGATGTAAGCGATTGCCATACCTTCTTCGTAGATGTCGGCATTGATAAAGTCTGCAGGATACTCAACATAAGTTCCACCCGCCCAATCTGCTGCGGCAATGGTAAGTGAGTTTACTGTGAAGCCAGCGTCGTCACCGGCAGGACCAGCAGGGCCAGCAGGACCTGTAGCACCAGCAGGACCTGTAGCACCAGCAGGACCTTCTTTAGAACAAGATGCGAAAGAGAGCACAGCTGCGCTCATCAAAAAGAAAGCTACTTTTTTCATGTGATTTGTGATTTAAGTTTGGACAAAAATATTCGAGTTAGTGCGAATTCTGCCTCACTCCATGGAATTATTTCACAATTAGAATTTTCATAAAATATGGCACTTATCAAATCTGTAAATGGCACTGTGCCCCAGTTGGGTAGCGATTGTTATCTGGCTGAAAACGCCACAGTGGTTGGCGATGTAAGTATGGGAAATGAGTGCAGTGTTTGGTTTAATGCTGTGATTAGAGGAGACGTAAACAGCATACGAATGGGGAATCGTGTAAATGTGCAAGATGGAGCAGTGATTCATTGCACTTATCAAAAGGCTGCCACCATCATCGGAAACAATGTTTCAATTGGCCACAACGCGCTTGTTCACGGGTGCACTGTTCATGACAATGTTCTCATTGGTATGGGGAGTATCGTAATGGATAATTGTGTCATAGAAAGCAACAGTATTATCGCTGCCGGCGCAGTAGTGCTCGAAGGAACACATGTGGAAAGCGGAAGTGTTTATGCCGGTGTGCCTGCGAAAAAGGTGAAAGAAATAAGTAAGGAGTTATTTGAAGGAGAAGTGCAGCGAATCGCACAAAATTATGTGATGTATGCTTCTTGGTTTAAGTCCTGAGTATCGAGAAATTGTTAGTACTTGTCTTTCATATTGATGGTTTGCTCAATAACAAACTTCGGTCTGCCTCGCGTTTCATCCAGTGTGCGCCATAGGTATTCGGCGATGATTCCTAAGGAGATATTTGTAAGTCCGAAGCCAATTAGCAGAACTGAAATAATGGTAGGCCATCCGGGGCTCAAGTCCCCCACTAATAATGCTCGTAGCACAATGTAGATTGTCCATAAAAACCCGAGCAGCGCAAAAATGAATCCTGATGCACTGATGAATCGAATAGGAAAATAGGAGGCGGAAATGAAGTAATCGACAAAGAGCTTGAGTTTTTTTGTCAGTGTCCATTTGCTCGTTCCTGCAATTCGTTTTTCACGATGGTAGCTTACAAACTTACTTTGATACCCCACCGTCATGAGCAATGAGTCAAGCGGCATATTCCGCTCTTTGTATCTTATCATTGTTTCGAGAGCTCGGCGGCTGATGAGAAACATGCTGGTTCCCGATGGGGGTAATTTGATTTTTGCAATTTTTCGGGCGATGAAATAGAACAGGTTTGACATCATAACGCTTTGCCAGGAATCATCGCGCGATTCTCGCACTGCGAGAACGATTTCGTAAGGCGCCACTAATTCATCGAACATTTTGACTATCAACTCCGGGGGCTCTTGCATATCGCAGGCAACAAAAGTTATAATATCGCCACTAGCATGTTCCAATCCACAACGAATGGCTAAATGTGAACCTACGTTGGCGGCCAACTTTATAACTCTTACCTTATCGTTATTTGCGGCTAGTTTTTGTAGTTCTTCGAAGGTGTCATCTTCGCTTCCATCATCGACGAAAATGCATTCGTAATTTTTGAATCGAGGTTCTAACGCGGCGCTTATACGTTCGAAAGCAACATGAACCAAATTGCCTTCGTAGTAAGCCGGCACAATAACCGATATCATTGCGTTTTGATCAGCCATTCAACTCAAATTTTTATATGTTCATTAGTGCTTACCATCTTAGCCGGGTTCCCCATGTAAACGCCATTGGCTTCCGTGCTTTTTATGACATTTGCTGCAGCAGCCACCACCGTTCCATCTGCAATGTGGATGCTATCGCGTATGGTAGCATTTAAACCGAAGAAACAACGCTCACCTACAGTAACACAGCCGCCAAGTGATACGTGTGAGGTAAGGCATGTATGATCGCCGATAATTGTGTGATGAGATAAAATGTTGCCAACCCAGATAAGTACATTATTGCCAATTTTACAGAAAGGCATAATTGCATTTCCTTCCATAATCATCACGTTTTCACCTACACTCAGATTGTGCGGCCATTGATTTGCCTTGGAGGAAACATAACTTGCCAAGCGATATCCCATTGATTTTCCCATTTCATATTTGGCAATGCGCGAAGCATTAAGGTTGCTGTAACCTATAGCGATGAAGAGGCTAAAGCTATCGGGCGGAAAAGAGTCCGTTAACTTACTTATAGGAATACAGGGCAACCCTAGGTATTCATCGGTTTTGAAATATGCGTCATCTACGGCAAACGCAACGACTTCAAAATCGGAATCATGAGTGAAATAGAAGTGTGACAATTCAGCTAAAGCACCTGAACCGAAGATCACCAGTTTGCGAGAAACATTGTCGTTGAGCATGGCAGTGCAATTAAAGTTTGCAGAAATATCATTGGCGCTAAGCTAGTGGGTCATTCCAACAAATGGAAAGGATAGACGAAGAAAAATGGAAATGCACGACTTATTCCGTCGCGCCCCCACGCAGCAAAATCTTCTTTTGGCCGACGCGGCAAAACGAAAATGCTGTACGTTCCATCTTCCGAACCCCATTTCTTTTTGAATTTATAAACGCCGGACTCACGTGATGGCGAAGCTTCCCAGTTCCAGTATCTCAACCCTCTTTTTTGGCTCTCTAATAAGGCATGATGAATGAGCAATGAGGTGGGCTGTAATGAACGAAACTCATGGATGGAGCAGGGTAGGTAATAACTTGCGGTAACCGGCGAATAAACCATAATGAGGGCTCCGATTATCTGATTGTCTTTGCGTGCTATATAGGTTGCGGTTCCTTTATGGTGGGCGCTTTTTCGAATCAGGTCTTCGATACACGCATATGGCTTTGGAGGGATTCCGTAGTCTATACAATTGCGTATGTAGATTTTAAAAACCTCATTGGTTATTGATGGGTCGGATGTTTCTTCTATTATGACACCCGATTTCTCAGCTTTGCGCAGATCGTAAAGTAAACTCGAATTGAGATTAAGTTTATCGAGTTGTATGAAGCTTGTAAACTTCTCAATACGCAGTGCATCTTGAAGGTGCAGCGCGTATAAAGCTTCCGACTCAGGGCTTTCGAATGGTGTATAAACTGATGCTGAAATGGGATTGTTTTCTATTATCCATCGGTTGAAAGCATTCATAATAGGCGCAACACTTTCATTGTTTGTGGATAACACCCCGGCATTAGGACCGAAAAAGGGGAGCGAAGAAATAACACAACCTATTTCTGCTGACTTCATAAGCGTGGGCATATAGCCAACGATTTCTTTGTCGGGGTTGCGAGCTATGAATGCAAGTGCTTTTCCTACACCAACGCGTTCGAGCATGTCAAGATAGAAAGGATAGTGATAACCTAAAACGGAGTGATTACTTTTTGAAAGATGGTCCAGAAATGATTCTATCTCCTTCGATAATGGATCATCTAGCTCGCAGATGTGGACAGAAATCATTCAATGGTGGTTTTGGCGCAAAGTAATATCTACTAGCGAAAATATTCAACACATTTTGGCCTTATGGAATTATTGCAACCGCTTGCGGATGATTCCTTCAAGAGTGTCAATCCAGTCATCGCCATCGTTTAAGCTTGGCACGAGTTGTACTTTCTCTCCCCCGTATTCTTCGAACAATTCTTGATACTCTACACCAATCTCTATGGTTGTTTCAAGGCAATCTGCTACGAAGGCTGGAGAAAAGACCAGTAGTTTTTTAGCTCCTTTTTTTCCAAGTTCTTTAATAACCTCATCACTGAAGGGCTCTATCCATCCTTTTCCCAAACGAGATTGAAATGCGACAGTGTATTGCGATGTTTCAATTCCGCAGCGTTTTGCTATTTCTCTCGCTGTAGCATAGCAAGTGGCTTTGTAGCAGAATTTATTTTCATCGTTAATCTCGTGTTCGCATGCGTGATTTCTGCACGCGCGATCTTCGTAAACCTTGTCGACCTGTCGTTCAGGCAATCCGTGAAAACTGAAAATTACATGGTCGTATGATGAAATGTCAAACGTGCTTGCTCGGTTGGCGAATGACTGCAGATATCCGGGATGATCCCAAAACTGATTGATGATTTGAATTTCCGGGAACGCCCATAAATCGCGCATGATACGCATACACTTGTCTATAACAGATCCGGTTGATGCTGATGCGTATTGAGGAAATAGGGGGAGAATAATCAGCTTATCCGGACTCCATTTTACGATACTTGCCAGCGCGGATTCCAACGAAGGGTTTTTATAGCGCATAGCTAGGAAAACCTTGGTAACAGAAGTGTCTTTAGAGAATCGCTCCTGCAACTTTAATTGCGTTTGTTTGCCGTAATTAATTAAAGGCGAACCTTCGGGTGTCCATAGTTCTTGATACACTTTAGCACTCTTTCGATGCCGGAAGGGCACTATTATGCCATTTACCAGCACCTTTCGGCCGAGCCAGTTGATGTCGATTACGCGAGAATCATTGAGAAACTCAGTTAAATAGGACGCTACGTCTGATGGCGCTGGACTGTCGGGAGACCCGAGATTAACAAGCAATACAGCCGTTTTTGGTTGAATAGACATACGAAAGAAACAAGTTTACAACCGAAATCGTTCGCGGTCAATACAATTTGGCCGCCTCGGTGCGAATAAAGCGGTTGACCGCATAAAAGGTTGAGATACCACTTAGGACGAGTCCGATTAGCATGACACCCCCAATTAAAATCAGGAGTCGTTGTTTTTCCTGAAGAATATTAATCATGTCCTGTAAATCGGAACGATATGCGAAGAGAAGCATGAATAAAATGGCAAGCGCGAGCAGCGACGCCAGGAATCCGAACCAAAGGCCTCGTCGTAAAAATGGTTTTTGTATAAACCAATGAGTAGCTCCAACCAGCTGCATGCTCTTAATGAGAAAGCGTTGAGAAAAGATGGCAAGCTGAATCGTGTTTACAATAAGCACAACAGCAATAATGAGCAATAAAATACCGATGAGTGAAATACCAAGACTCCATTTGCTGAGGTTGGCATTCATTTGCCTCAGTAAGTCGTGTTGAAAAACAACTTCGCTGATTGCGATGTTTTTCTCCAGTTCCTTCACAATCTCGGCAAGTTTATTTTCGTCGCTGAATTCGGGTTTGATGTGTATATCGATGGATGCGGGCAGTGGATTATAGCCAAGAAAATCAACAAACTCTTCTCCCAACTCTTCTTCCATCATTTGTGCAGCTTCCTCTTTGGATAGGTAGGACGCTTCGGCCGTGAATGGTTCGCCTTCCATACGCTTTTTCAGCAGCTGAATTTCCTGCTCTTCAACGTCTTCTGCCAGCATAATTTGCACAACCACCTGCCCGCGATAATGCCCGGTTACTGCATTACCAAGAAGCGAAACAATCAATAGTGTACCCACCAAAACCAGAACGAGTGTGATGCCAATGATGGTAGAGATAGATGAAATAGTGTTGGCTGACGTTTTAAATGGAGAGCGGCTCATGTTGTGCGAAATAAATCAACAACTTGGTTG
>JAURKF010000270.1 GCA_030831885.1 Flavobacteriales bacterium | reverse complement strand
ATTTTAGTGTGCAACGATTGAAGCAGCTCGGACTCGATTATTTTTCCAACGGCAACCAGGCTCCCAACTTCTATGAAGATGGAATCACCTCTGAAGCATTTACGATGGATGCCTTGGAAATTGCCTGGCGCGAATCTGTTATGATGAGTGAGCGTGAGCATGTCACGCCGTTCATCAAACTATCAGGAAAATTCAAATGCGGCTGGCAAAAATTCAATGCAAACTTTGACTACAAACTTTCCATTGACACGGCAGAAGACTTCGCCATTACGGAGAAACTCTTCAAAGCGCTGGGAAATAATTTTACAGTCTCAGAGCTAATCGCTTATATGAATCAGCATCCCGAAATAACAGCGCTGTTCGAATCAATTTCTTTTAATCAAGGTTACGCAAAGAGTATTCATGAAGACAAACGAGTTCGCTGATATGCAACAAGAAATGGAAAGCTACTTCGACCGACTTTGGCCTATTTGCCGAAGCCTTACCGGGAACGGAGTGCGGGAAAGTTTAAACATTCTTTCAGAGCTCGTTCCGATGCAAGTGCATGAGATTCCGAGTGGCACGCAAGTGTTGGACTGGACCATACCAAACGAGTGGAATATTCAAGATGCTTATATCATCACACCCCAAGGAAAGAAAATAGCAGACTTGCATGTGAACAATCTTCACATCGTGAGTTACAGCATACCGATTGATGGAGAGTTTACCTGGGAGCAGCTCGCTCCGCACCTGCATACACTGCCCTCGATGCCCGATGCTATTCCCTACATCACCGCTTACTACAAGGAGAAATGGGGCTTCTGTATTTCTCACAAAGAATGGGAAGCACTTCCGAGAGAAGGCTTGTACAAGGTGGTAATAAAAAGCACGCTCGAATCAGGTCACCTCACCTATGGAGAAGCCATTCTACCCGGAGAAACAGACGAAGAAGTTTTCTTCTCAACGTATATCTGTCATCCGAGCATGGCCAACAATGAATTGTCGGGGCCGCTAGCACAAGCATTTCTCTACAAGCAATTGTCAGCGATGACGAATCGCAAGTACACCTATCGCTTTTTGTTTATTCCGGAAACGATTGGAGCAATCGCTTGCCTCGCAAAGCATGGCAAAACATGGACAACTACCCTCAAGGCAGGTTTCGTTCTTACCTGTGTGGGCAATGAAGCACGTTTTCAATACAAACGCTCGCGTCGCGGCAATTCACTAACCGATACCATAACAGAGCACATCTTACATCACTTCGCACCGGATGCAGTAATTCAAAATTTCGCACCCGACGGCAGCGATGAACGGCAATACTGCTCCCCAGGATTCAATCTGCCTGTAGGATCATTGATGCGGACACCCTATTACCAATATCCGTATTACCACACTTCGCTCGACAACAAAGACTTCATCAGCTTTAACGCGCTCGAAGGAACAGTGCTCATATATAAGAAGATTGTTGAAGGCCTGGAGCTCGATGGTTTCTACATCAATACAGAACCCTTTGGCGAACCTCAACTCGGAAAAAGAAAGTTATATCCAGAAACAATTTCGGCAGAATACAACCGCGATTACCTCGACACCCTTCTATACCTCATTAACTATAGCGACGGCCAACATTCATTGCTCACCATCGCAGAAAAAAGAGGCAAACCCATTTTCGATTTTATCGAACCACTTCGCAAATGCCTTGAGTGCGGTTTACTCAAAAGACAGTAGAGAATTGATTACAGCAATTAATGGAGAGTACCAAATTCAGATAAACGGAATTCGAATCTCGCCAAACGGTTTATCAACATCCCATGTTTAGTTACAAGATTTGAATTTGCGGTTTTTCGTACAAGCACAAACGATACTTTTGGCGGTCAATAAAAAATGATTTTATGAGCCACAAAAGTGTTGGAGGACAGTTTTACAATGACGTGCTCTCCTATTTCGACAAAGCAGCCGCATTCACAACGTTTGATGAAGGTTTGCTAAATCAAATCAAAGTTTGTAACAGCGTTTACAAATTTTACTTCCCTCTGGAAATAAATGGAAAAATCGAGGTGTTCGAAGGCATTCGCGTTCAGCACAGCCATCACACTACTCCCACCAAAGGAGGAATTCGCTACAGCGATATGGTTGATGAAGATGAGGTAAAAGCCCTTGCAACACTCATGACCTTCAAATGCGCAGCGGTGGATGTGCCGTTTGGCGGTGCAAAAGGCGGTATAAAAGTGAAGCCATCAACGCTCACCGTTTCTCAACTCGAGCGTCTTACGCGCCGCTACACTACAGAGTTAATCAAGAAAAACATGATAGGCCCTGCTGTCGATGTACCTGCTCCCGACTACGGAAGTGGCTCACGAGAAATGGCATGGATAGTTGATACGTATGCTACGTTTAAGTTCGACGATATCAATGCGCTTGGCTGTGTAACCGGTAAGCCCGTTGCGCAGGGTGGTATTGCAGGACGCACAGAAGCGACCGGTCAAGGAATTTTCTTCGGTATTCGCGAAGCAATGAGTCACGCTGACGACATGAAAGAGCTTGGTCTTACACCCGGCCTGGAAGGCAAGCGTGTCATTGTTCAGGGATTGGGTAACGTAGGATTTTATGCTGCCAAATTCTGCAGTGAAGGCGGAGCCATCGTTACAGGAATAGCCGAATACGAAGGTGGTATTTACAATGAAAATGGTCTTGACGTGGAAGCTGTATTCCAGCATCGAAAAGCATCGGGTTCAATTTTGAATTTCCCCGGTGCGAAGAATTTCGAGCGATCAGCCGAACTACTCGAAATGGATTGCGATGTGCTGATACCGGCAGCGTTAGAAAACCAAATTACAGCAGAGAATGCGCCGCGTATCAAAGCCAAGATTATTGGCGAAGGTGCCAATGGCCCTGTTACTAAAGACGCAGAAGACATTTTAAACAAGCGCGGAATTATGATTGTTCCCGATTTGTTTCTCAATGCAGGTGGTGTTACGGTTTCGTATTTCGAATGGCTCAAAAACCTTTCACACGTAAATTTTGGTCGTTTGGAAAAACGCTTCCAGGAAATGCAGGCTCGTCAGCTGATTAGTGGAGTCGAAAAGATGACAGGGAAATCAATGGATGCGAAGGAGAAGAAAATACTGATTCAGGGAGGTGGCGAAATCGATTACGTGCGCTCGGGGTTGGAAGAAACAATGATTTACGCCTACAACGAAATACGTGAAATCAAAAAAGGCAATAAGAAGATAGAAGACCTTCGCACTGCAGCATTTGTGAGCGGCATCAATAAGCTTGGCGTCGCCTATCAATCTTTGGGTATATTCCCGTGATGCCGTATTAATGACTTTTCAATGCAGCAATTGTTTGCTCAGGGTTACCTGATGCAAACACTGCATTGCCAGCCACGAGCACATCGGCGCCGGCGTGAGCGAGTTTACCCGCATTAATCTCGTTCACGCCGCCGTCAATTTCTATGAGAAATGAAAGCTGACGTTCTGCACGCATATCCTTTAGCTGACTTAGTTTAGTAAACGTGTTTTCAATGAACGATTGCCCGCCAAAACCGGGGTTCACGCTCATGATGAGCACCAAATCCACATCGGCCAAAATATCGGCCAACACGTTAACAGGTGTATGCGGATTGATGGCCACTCCTGCTTTCATTCCTTCTGCTCGTATCGCTTGAAGAGTGCGGTGTAAATGCGTGCAGGCCTCGAAATGAACAGTGAGTACTTCGGCACCGCAATTTTTGAAGTCTTTGATGTAACGATCGGGATCGACAATCATGAGATGAACATCGAGGGGCTTGGTAGCGTGCTTATGAATCGCTTTTACCACGGGCATTCCAAACGATATATTCGGAACGAACACACCGTCCATCACATCCAAATGGAACCAATCGGCCTGTGAACGATTAATCATCTCGATATCGCGCTGCAAATTGGCGAAATCAGCTGAGAGAATACTGGGTGCAATGCGGTAGCTCATAAGAAGTATTTGCATGCAAAAATCGGTATTTCGGGCGATGATGTGTGTTGTGAGTGTATGAATTTTCTCAGGAGGATTATAGGATTGTAGGATAACAGAAGGAGCTGCCCCCCTATAATCCTACAATCCTGCAATCCTACAATCCTGCTATACTTCGATATCGTTCCCACGACTGAAGTCGTGGGCTTGTCTGTATTACTATTCACTTCGCACTTTTGAAAACTGCTCCGCTCGTTCGTCGCAAAGGCAATTTCAAACGCTTCATTTGAACTATGAATTATTTCGAACTCAACTTACTTGCCATGAAGACCAAGAAATGGTTTTTGATTGGCACTGCCATAGCAGGTCTGTACCTGTTTATGAATTGAGCTTGAACCGCGACCTGCCAAATTCAAACTGAAAAGCGCTGAAGAAACAACACTCTTCAACAGGCATTTCCTCCCCCTAATTTTTGATGAAGCAACTCTTCGAAAAATATAAAGCGATGTTCCCCTGGTTTGTTGACTTTTGGTACTACATCGTGATGATTGTGTTGTTTATCGTGCTGGCGGCAATCTATCTGTGAGTTAGGATCATAGGATTATAGGATTGCAGGATTATAGGGGGGTGAGGGCGCGTTTTCGTCTAATGAATGCATGCCCTATTTATGAACCCCTTCGATTGAATAGCAGAAGAACAACATTGTAAGCAGGAAAAACAACATGCAAAGGGCGCACTATGCATCCCACCTACATTCCTGCTCTACTGGAATCCCGCTATTCTATTATAGCTCTGTCCTTCAACATCATTCCCACGACTGAAGTCGTGGGCACGATATAGTCAGCTACTTTCATTGAACTAAGATGCGCCAAGCTGCATTCGTATCATCCTGCAATGCTATAATACGATTCCCAATTCTGAGGTCGTGGGCTTGGCATACGATAGTTCATTAAAACTTACACATACGACTCCCTGCTATCCTTGAATACTATGATCCTGCAATCCTATTCACCACCTTCATCACCTGCGGCAACACAAGCGTCTTATCATCATTCACAATTACCTCATCTGCACGCTTAACCAACTTTAGTTCCGGCCATTGTCGGGCCATGCGCGCGCGCACTTCGGATTCACTGATTCTGTTACGTTGCATCACGCGCTGAATGCGCAATGCCTCGGGAGCAGTTACCGCGATTACCATGTCACAATCTGCATCGCTACCGCTTTCAAACAAGATAGCAGCTTCCCGAATTACGGCCTGCGCATGCTGTCTGCTCTTCCATTCCTCGAACCTGATGGCAACTCTAGGGTGAACGAGCGCGTTCAATTTTTTCAATGCGCTTTCATCACTAAAAACGATATTCGCCAATGCCATGCGATTCAATCGGCCGTCGGGTAGAAGAATACCTTCACCGAATAACTCCACCACCTTGGGAAGAAGCGTAGGATCATTATCATAAAGCGCTAACGCTTCTCTGTCGGCATCGAACACGGGAAATCCCAGTGTTTCGAACACGCGTGCCATGGTCGATTTTCCCGAACCTATTCCGCCGGTTAGGCCGATGACTTTCATGATCTAAAAATAACGTAAAGCATTTTATCAACGCACCCATTCGCAGCCTTCCACATCGTCTTGAATGCGCGTGATACCCCTTCCGTGCACAATTTCAACACGACTGAAGCGAGGATCGCTAGTGGGAGTGTAGTTACTAAGTCGAATCGTATCTCCAAACACATGGGCTGTGGGAGAAAATTCAGCTCGGGTAAAGAAATAGTCATTCGATGGAAGTGGCGAAGACAAGCTCAACGACAGGGAACAAGTATCCTGCTCGTTGTCGATATCGATACTATACCCCAACTGCAGCGCATCTGAAGTAAACATATCCGAGCTCATAGAGCACGAAGACACACAGTAGGGTTTGGATCCTGTTCCACCCACACTGAGCACATTGCGTTTTACTGTGCGTGGCTCCGTTTTTTCATAACTGCCAATATTGAATACAAGGCTATCACCATCCACGTTGTAAAACACCAGCTTGCTTTCATCCGAAATATAAGGGGTGAGATTTTCACTGAATCCCGGACAATCCTTTTTATTGTTGCATGCTGCAACGAAAAGTGCGGTAGCTGCGCACATTGAAAGCAGCACAAAGCTCCAACCTGATTTAATAAATGATTGCATATTGGCGAAAATACAACTCACTTCGTCCTCAGCACAGAGCGAAACTCATTGTGTAATATCAGTCCGTCTCATTACCAAGCGGAAATTGAATGTGCATCGTGCTGTGAAATGTCTGCAAATCTGCCGAAACCATTTGCCTTTCATCTTTTTTCAGGCGTTGTAAATACCTTACAATCTGGCCATGCTCCTTTGCGCAAAACAAAGAAAAATGGCTATCATGAACCTCTCACTTCTGCACGCGCCCAAGGCAGCACCAGCCTTTTTCGCGTCACAACAACTGATGAACATCTTGCAAGCGCATGGCTTTAGCGAACTACCCGGAATGGGCGGTAGAAGTATGCAGACTGCCGACCGGTACATCAGTGGTCGTAATTACTATTTCCGTAAGCGCGGGCAATGCACCATCAATTTCCTGAAGGATGGACGTGTACACGTTTTGAATGGGCCTATAGCCATCTGGAACCTGCACGACCAGCTTTCTTATCATGAACTCAATGTGCTACTGGCCTTTTCATCCATGAATGAAGAACACCAGGAATGCATGCGAAACTTTATGGGGCCCCGTTGCACTCGTTATGCGGATGTTATGGAACAACTGCCTTCGTTTCAAGTTGATTGGAAGACGGCTTTTCTACTTGCGTTGAGTTGTCAGTAAGGTAGCTACTGATCTGGGCTTCGCTTGGTCACCATTGATTGAGCGAAGCCAAGGTCAGGGCCCACGATTCGGATACAGAAGGTATTTATATTTGATGAATAGATTGTATCGAAAAAACTCCTATTCTTGTGGGTAGATTATTGATCAATCCATTCCAAGAATAACCATGAAGAAAAATCTACTCTTTGCTGCAGCTTTTGCAGTTAGTTCGGTGGCTCAGGCCTCCGATGTGCGCTTGGTGGTGCAGGAGGTGAACCATCAAGGGGTAACTGTGCCGGGACACACGTATCGTGTGTACGCTCAATTACCCTCCCCTCAGCATTCCTTGCAAGTGGTTTATGGCGATGCCGCTCATCCCCTGAGCATAGAATCAAGCGCCCCATTCTTCCAAAGTCCGTATGCAGGCGCAAGTGCCGCAGGTATTTCATCTGCTGCGTTGCAAGCGGATGCAAGCGTGAGCTTTGACTCATGGGTTACCGTTGGTTACGCCAACAATGACGGAAATAATATGTGGGACTTAGGGGTTGACTTTGCTTCGTTCGAACAAGGCGGCCTGATTTCTTCCAGCAATGGTGGATGGTTCCTTATTCCAACCGATGAGAAATGCTCACCCGACGCACAAGGTCTTGTGCTCATTGGTCAGTTTACTTCAACGGGAGAGATTCGCGGTACAGTCAACATTCAGGGACGCGATGCCGAAGGAATTTCTTGGAGGAAAGAAGGACTAACCTTCAACACACGCACGTGTGATGTTTTTGGCTGCACCGACAGCAAGGCAAGCAACTTCAACCCTATGGCTACTTTCAATGATGGCAGTTGCATCGGTGACGGTTGTATTCCAGCGCCGGAAACATCTGCTTCTGCCGCAGCATCTTGGGATGTATTTCCCAATCCCTTGCGCAGCAATCTCATCAACATTCAATTGCATAGCCTAGAAGTTAAGCCCGGTGCATCGCTTGAAATCATTGATGCTAAAGGCAGCCGCGTAGCTTCATTCGTCGTTGGAAAAAATGCTAATCAAAATGGTAATCGTATCACGATTGACCAAGCGCTTACCGGTGGCACATATCAAGTAGTGCTGCGTCAAGGCGCTACCCGCGAAACGAAGACCATTGTAGTTCAATAATTCGGCTTCGACTTCGCTCAGCCGTCGCTTAGCTAATTTATCACTTCGAAAGCTGCCTTCGGCTTCGCTCAAGCAGCACAAGCAGAAAGAGTCGCAAGCCCAGATGAACCAAGAAGAAGCCAGAGGAAGTCGAGCGAAGTCGAGCGAAGTCGAGCGAAGTCGAGACTTAATCAACCCTACAAAAAGAGCCGCTCGTTAGCGGCTCTTTTAAGTTGCGCTCGGTTGAATGCGCAACGGTGACTCTTATTAACCTTAACCAACCGAAAGCTTTAATTCCAGATTAGTCTGTTCGCCATGCGACTTAACCCAATCCTGAATTTTCGATTGCAATCGCTGAAGTTCTTTAATACGCTGCTCTCGCATTTTGATTTCTTCCATATTGCTTAATCGACTGATTTTATCTTCATGGAATTTAATCTTAACGTCAATCATTCCTCGAATAATCGTTGCAGCATCACCCGAGTAAAACACACCATTGATTAAATCAACTTTAATAGAATTTACTATCTCTTGCATAACAAAAATTTTTATTGTCCTTGTCCCAATGAATAAGCCGGCTTTCCATCAAAAGCATACAAATTTTCCGTTTTAATGGCATCGATGCCGCTGCTGAATGCCTGCTGCAACAACTTAATCACCTCCTCATTGGAAATACTCATTCCCTCTTCCGGTTTGAAACGACAACGCCAATGGTCGGTGCAAAACGTTTCCTTGAAACCTTGCGGCCACACTTTTATACCACGATTGGTAATCATTGAAAGCATTACTCTATCGTTGTTCAGGGTTTGGAGCTTGGCAGCTAATTGATCAGCCTCCTCCCCACTCCAGTGCACAAACACATCAACACCAACGAGCTCCTTTTTAGCGGAAGGTTTGCGCTTATACTTTGGCAAATTCAATTGGGCACCTTTGGTAAAGGTCACAGGCTTCAAACGAAGTGGACGTTTGCCTAAGTTGGCAATCACAGCCTGGGCAAAGTCCTTCGTTCCGACTTTACGCGAACTCACACCTTCTTTGAAGATATCGTATGTATGGATTCCATCTTCAATAGTGCGAAGCCATGCGTTTTGGATCGTTTCAGCCACTTCTGTTTGACCAATGTGGCAGAGCATCATAATTGCGCCCTGCAGAAGACCAGAAGGATTGGCAACGTCCTGGCCTGCTCTGCGAGGTGCTGAGCCATGGATGGCCTCGAACATGGCACATTCTTCACCAATGTTAGCCGAACCGGCAAGACCAACAGACCCTGCAATCTGAGCCGATATATCCGACAACACATCGCCATATAAGTTGAGCGTAACAATCACGTCGAAAGCTTCGGGCGTATCGGCCATCTTGGCCGCACCTATATCAATTATCCAATGCTCATTTTCTATTTCGGGGTACTCCTTGGAAATCTCATCAAACACCTGATGAAACAAACCATCGGTTTGCTTCATGATGTTGTCCTTAGTGAAACAAGTCACCTTCTTGCGACCATTCACGCGGGCGTATTCAAAAGCATAGCGAACGATTTTTTCGCAACCCGGACGGCTAATCAACTTAAGGCATTGAATAACCTCATCAGTTTGCTGGTGTTCAATACCGGCATATAAATCCTCCTCGTTCTCGCGCACTATAACGATATCCATGAGCGGGTGCTTGGTAGCAACAAATGGATGTAAGCTCAAACAGGGGCGTACGTTTGAGTAAAGCCCGAGGAATTTACGCGTTGTCACGTTCAAACTTTTATACCCTCCCCCTTGCGGAGTAGTAATAGGCGCCTTCAGAAATACCTTGTTACGGCGGATTACATCCCACGATTCGGACGCAATGCCGGAAGTATTTCCTGAGAGATAAACCTTCTCCCCCACTTCGATTTCTTCTGTTTCGATTTGCGCTCCCGCAGCGGCTAGAATGCGCAGCGTAGCCTCCATGATTTCGGGTCCAATGCCGTCACCTTTAGCAATCGTTACTTTTTGTTTCATGTTTTGATTTTGAATGCAAATCTCTCAGAACACATTCTTAACTGTTATTTATATTTGTTCTTTATAACATAAAATATATTTATGAATTTTACCTTAAATCAATTGCGCATATTCAAGAGCGTTGCCGAGACAGGAAGCGTAACTCGTGCGGCTGAGGCGTTGAATCTCACTCAGCCTGCAGTATCCATTCAACTGCGAAATCTGCAGCGAGAATTTGATTTACCTCTCACTGAAACGATTAACAAGAAACTATACTTAACTGCATTTGGGAAGGAAATTGCACGAGGGGTTGACGTCTTACTGCATGAGGCCGAAACGCTCGGAAAAATCTCGAATAAAGAAGGTGGACTTCTTCGCGGTAAGCTTCGCATTTCGGTTGTATCAACAGGTAAATATGTCATTCCTTATTTCCTAACTGAATTCCTTAAACGCCAACCGGGTGTGGAACTGGTGCTTGATGTTTCCAATAAACAAGGAGTGCTTCGCGACCTTCAAACGAATACTGTAGATATGTCATTGGTATCAACAATGCCAAGAAATTTAGAACTTAAATCACTCGCGCTGCTAAAGAATGAATTGGTATTGGTAGGCTCTCATCATCTGAACCTGCCTAAAACGCGCAATCAACATGATCTACTCAAAAGACTCACGCTCATATTGCGTGAGGACGGATCGGCGACTTACACCGCTATGCAAGAATTTTTGGACAGGAATGAATTGGCCGTTCATCGTCGAATTCAGCTTACATCGAACGAAGCCGTTAAGCAAGCAGTAATAGCGGGATTAGGTGTATCCATACTCCCAATGATTGGAATACGCCATGAACTAGCAGCCGGTCGTTTGAAGATTATTCCTATGAAAGGCCTTCCCATAAAGACAACCTGGCGTCTCGTGTGGCACCGCGACAAAAAGCACTCACCGGTGGCAGCCGCTTTTTTAGAATATATACACGAGCACAAAACTGAGGTCGTGAAGAAGTGGTTTGAGTAAAATTTAAATTAAATAATGGTGGTACACATTTCACTTAACCACCTGAACTCGCCTACTCACCTTGGTCATTCCATGCGTTAACGCCATCACATAGTCGCCGCTATAGAGTGTGCGGGTGTCGAAATATGCGATGGTGCTACCGGGATATAACTGCGACGTCCGCACTAATTTTCCTTGTACATCGAATAATTCGACCTTCCACTCAACGGTATTCAATCCTTTCATTTGCACAGCAACGAAGTCTGTTGCGGGGTTAGGGAATACAGTGAGTTGATTCACTTCTGAATTGTTTGAAACGATTGATGGATTTCCGCTATAGGTTGTCACCGTTTCCGTAATGCTATTCACCTTCGTGCCTGTTTTTACTCCGTAGAAAGTTGGACCAACCACATAAGGATATGCCGAATTCCAGTTCTCATCTACTGTACAGAAATAAGCGTAAATACCATTCGGATATTCCGGGGTAACACAAAAACGTCCGTTATGCTCGTCTAGAAAATCAGGTTCAGTGTGCGCGATGAACTCATAGTCTTCGCGGTAGCGACCCAGCGGATAAGTTGCGTTTATCGGAGGACCTGCAGTAACTGTTGTGCCATCCGCATAGGTGTTGCGCACGGTGATGTTGCGCAGCTGATAGCTCGACTTTATGCGTGTGACACCTCCCGTGCCATCGGTGTTTAGAAATCCATAGGCTCCGTAAATCGGGTAACCATCATAGGCATAGCCAAGTAAAGGTGAATGCGCGTTGGCATCGATGACATACAATCCGTCCGACGCATACATATCACACACGTCCGAAATCAGTACCAAATCCATATCAAAGGCACTTGGATTTTGGTGGTGATGATAATTACCCATTGCAGGGTGGCCTTTGGCGCAATCGAAACCAGCACGCTCAGCTACAAT
>JAURKF010000269.1 GCA_030831885.1 Flavobacteriales bacterium | reverse complement strand
TGGGCCCTTGTAATAAAGTGAGTCCGAATAGGCTTGATTGAGTTCTTTCTGAAACAAGTTTTCTGAAAAATCTTTCACCGGAATCTCGTATTCACCGAATAACTGGACTGTCCATATATTCTTATCGAAATATTTAAAGGGAATTCCTGTGTCGTCCTGAACAATCGAATTGCTTTTGTCTAGAACCAAGTCTCTTATTTCTGTGAAAGATCCATAGTGCATGAGATAGGATGCCGATTTCACGAACGCGTTGCAGCCGGCAGACACGCGACTATTAAGGAATGTCTTGATTTCAGGATTGGTGCTAAATCCTTTGTTGGAAATATCAGCAGACAAATAGGTGAGTTTTTTCCGCTTGTTATCGTCCACATCTTTGAGTGTAATAGTCACACCCTGATGTTTTCCGGATTCAACCGCAATGGCTTGTCCGGCCGTATCGACGTTGAAGAATTCTATGGAAATAATTTCGTGATTTGTTTTCGCTGCGCCCCAGATCAGAATGGGTAGCATACCATCCACTCGATTTTGACCATGGATGTCGGAAATCATGTTCTTGGTGATGAAATAACTTTTGTGATAGATGTCGCGAAGAACCATGTCAACTCCGCCGAGATAATTGAGCAGAGCGGTATCCGAGAGCTGAAGAAGCCCGGGAATCGTTCCCACTTGCTCTTGAGCAACCATCAGGTATTCACTTGCGTTGGGCATAAGCCAGTGAAGGTGAATGAAGTCGCCACCTGAAAATGGATAGAAAGAAAAGGAGCTATCGGAAATCCCCGAATCCTTGATATTCGCTTGGTTCCAGGTAGCCATCTTTTGCAAGCGATTTTCGCGCATGACGCTATACTTGGCTTCTGTTTCACGCGAGAAGCGTGCTATCGCATCTCGATTCCAATTGGGGTGTTCGAAGTTGAGCGCAGTGTCCATTCCGGCAATTAACCGCGCTACATGGGTCAGATTACTGTCGATGTTGATTTCTACCGGTTTTATCGCAAGTGTGTCGGTTTTCGGGGCCGGGGGAGCTTGCACAGGTTGCGCAGGTTCAGAGCAGGAATGAAATACGACAGCCAGAAATCCGGCAGTAAATAAATTTAAATTTGAACGCATTCGAAATTGAAAATTTTATTAATTGCTTCAAGGATAAAAATTGCACTAAAGCGTTCGCAGAACGTATCCTTTCGCCGCAGTTTGAAACATGATAATGTTAGTATTAATTATAATACCTTGGACAATGGGAGCTTCACCATTTTCATGAGTACACATGGCTTCATTTAATTTAGCGGCATGAATTTTCTCCCTGAAGACATCGAGCGATATGTTGAGTTACATACCACAGAGGAGCCGGAGTTGCTTCAACAACTAGCCCGCGAAACGTGGCAGAAGGTGATTAACCCGCGCATGTTGAGTGGACATCTACAAGGACGCGTGTTGAAGATGATTGTGCAAATGATGCGTGCGAAGACCATTCTTGAAATAGGAACCTACACGGGCTATTCGGCACTTTGCATAGCTGAAGGATTGCCCGAAAATGGACGATTGATTACAATCGACATCAACGACGAGCTGCAGTGGATTCAGGATAAATATTTCACACGTTCGCCGCACGGACATAAGATAGAGCGTCATTTCGGCGATGCACGCGAGTTGATTCCATTGTTAACCCTCGACTTCGATTTGGTATTTATGGATGCCGACAAAGAGAATTATCTGCATTATTACGATCTGCTCATGGTGCGACTAAAACCCGGCGCAGTCATACTTATTGATAATGTTTTGTGGTCGGGGAAGGTGCTACACGAGCCTCATCCCAATGACAAGGAAACACAAGTCATGAAGGAACTGAATCGGCGCGTTACCGAAGATCCGCGTGTCGACAATGTGTTGTTGCCGTTGAGGGATGGGCTGATGGCAATTATTCTCAACGATTGAAAAACTGGCTTACATCATTCAGAAGTGCAGAACTAAGGACAACCATTAAATAAAAAGAACTTTCACGGAGAATTTGTTTATACCGGAGCACTCGAAAAATGATTGCACATTCTATTTGTATTAAGTTGGCCCATTAGATTTTTATTGTAATTCTTCATTACCCTTGCATTTATCTATAATAGATCTTGCGGCAATCCAACCGGTTGTCCAGGCTGCTTGAAAATTGAATCCTCCGGTTATTGCATCAACATTGAGTACCTCGCCTGCGAAGTATAATCCGGGGAACAATTTGCTCTCCATTGTTTTGAAATCAACTTCCTTTAATTCCACTCCACCGGCTGTTACAAACTCCTCTTTAAACGTACTCTTACCCTTGACATTGAAATAACTGTGGCATACGGCATCTGCAATTCGGTCTATCTGTTTATTGGAGATATCAGCCCACTTCAATCGTTCGATACCATCGATGGAGCTCAGCAAGGAAACCCATAACCGATGGGGTATTCTTGCCGCACTGAATGCTGTTACCAAATTGCGACTATGTTCAACCTTCCATTCCTTTAGAAATTCAATGAATGATTCTCTTGAAAAGCGATTATCCCAATTGATACGAATTTGAAAGTCATAGCCTACCGCAGACAGCTCACGAGCTGCCCATGCCGAAAGCCGCAAGATACCCGGTCCGCTCAGTCCCCAATGGGTCACCAGCACAGGGCCATCTGCTTCGAACTTCGTACCTTCGATGCGCACATCACACGATAGCGCTGAAACACCCGCCAATCCTTCTAGGCGCGCATCCTGTATATTAAACGTAAACAAGGATGGCACAGCCGGCACTATAGTATGTCCCAGCGAAGTGATTTTTTCTAACATACTGGTGGAGCTTCCTGTAGCAATGAGAAGATAGTCGGCTATCACAACGGGGTGATCGACTAGTTCAATATGCCATTTATTAAATTCATATCGAAACGCATTGATATGTGAGCCTTTTCTCAAGCGCACGCCATTTCGTTCGGCCTCGTTTAGAAAGCAATCAATGATGGTTTGTGATTTATCCGATGCAGGAAAAACTCTGCCATCTTCTTCCGTCTTAAGCGAAACCCCGCGCAGCTCAAGCCATTCGAACATATCACCCGGCTGAAACGAATGAAAGGGACCGAGCAATTCCTTCGCTCCGCGCGGATAATTCTTCACCAGTTCCTTGGGTTCGAAGCAAGCGTGCGTCACGTTGCAGCGTCCTCCTCCACTTACCTTCACCTTGGCTAACACATGTTGTGACTTCTCGATGATGGTCACCTCGAAATCATCTTTGGCCGCAGCGGCATTAATAGCTGCGAAGAATCCAGCAGCACCTCCTCCTATGATGACTAGGTGTTTGTTCATGTGGCGAAGATAACATGTGTATTTTGCGCCACATGAAACGTATCGGACTTCTCTCCGACACTCACGGTTGGCTTGACGATGCCGTGTTGCGTCATTTCGCTGATTGCCACGAAATATGGCATGC
>JAURKF010000268.1 GCA_030831885.1 Flavobacteriales bacterium | reverse complement strand
TTTTTGTTCAGTACCCACGTTGCCCCACCCCCGTATTTGAATCGCTCGTCTTTGAATCCATACGCCGCATAGCCCTCCAGCATAATCTTTTTACTAAAGTCGTTGCTCGTTCTTCCACCCAGGCGCAAGCGGTTACCCTCAATTGGATTAAAGCTGTAGAATGTGTAATAAGGCCCTAATTCAAAGTTGCCGATTACCTTATAGCCATTGATAAAGAGATTGAGAACATTAGAAACGGTTACGAACTGCGGTAGATTTTTCAACGTATCAACCATGTGGTAGATGCGCTCTTCTTTCGCGGTCAGCGCTATGTGTCGAGCTAGCTGCCAATAGGTGTCGTCGTGGTCGCTCGCATCTTCTTTCACCATGATGTCGCTGAACCCTTCATAGTATTCTTGTGGTCGCTCTTTGTTGATGACGAAATTGCGATAGCTTGATGTTTTTCTTCCGTAGGCGCCTAGTTTTTTCTCGGAAACATTGAAGTCCACAACAAGCTCATCTTTCGTGAGCATCCAAACTTCCGGCTCAATCTCGTTGAAGGTTTGCTTTACCCGGAAATCTTTAATCCAGTTGATATTGGCACCTTCTGCAATCGTGGCTTCAATTTCTTTAACAGCATAGGATGTATCGGCTATCCACATTTCCCCAAAAAACAACAGCTCTGATTTGCGTCGCGGAAAGAATTGAAGCTTATAGCACCATTTGCCATCTATGGTAGCGCTATCAACCAAACCGTAATCGTAGAATCCCAGGGCATAAGTGGAAAGCGGGCTTGTGAAGCTTTTACTGAATGCAACCAATTCATTATCGTACACATTGATGTTTTGGTACATATCGCCCAGGAACTGGTTGATGGATTCGTTCTCGACACCGCTCACTTTCGTAGCCTTTACAACTTCCTTCGAAAGTTTGGGATTTCGTTTGAAGTAGAAATCGGAAAGTGATTCGGTCATGAAGACAGGCAAATAGGGTTTTTCTTGCGTGGTATCGACCCCTTCGAAAACGAACTCAAACGCTTTAAAGATCTTTCGATCTTGAAATTTCTCGGTGATATTGTTGAGGTCGAATTCTACTTTGTTATATGCTTCGTACTCGTAAGCATCCAGTTTTTCGCGGTTATTGATTTTCTTGTTGCGAATCACCTTTTTCATCAGAGCGATAGCCGGGTTGGGGCCATCATCCGGCCGGATGATAACCACGGCGGTTTCGTTGGAGGTGGTTACTAGTTCGAAGTTGACAATGCTGGTGGTTCCTTGTTTTACTTTTTTCGTTTGCGGCACATAGCCCAATACCATGACGCGCAATGAATCGCTGCTGTAGTAGGTTTCGATTTTGAAATTTCCATCCAGGTCGGTTTGTGCGCCCGACTTGGTGCCCACAAACACAACGGGGGAGAATGGTAAGGCCTCTTTCGTAACCGCATCGATTACTTTACCGGTTACAACAGTTTTTTGCGACCAAAGAGTAGGTGAACAAAAAGCGAAAACTGAAAAGAATAGACAGGCAAAAATCCGGCTTCTTAGCATGATGCGAAAAAAGCACAAAAAGGGAATAGAATAGGGAGAATGACAATGAAAACAATTAACACACCATGAGGATAACAGTTAAATAGGATAGTGGCATTATAGGGTGTGGGCACCGAGTTCTCAGCAACCCGATAATCCAATTTACCTGAAATGCTATCTAATTTCCTTTCCAGCTTTCGAAAGCCTCCAACCCGCAATTCAACCAATCTGCATATTTCTTGACATTTGGGTTGTACTGTTCTATGGGCGCGAGCAAATCTCCTTTAGGAGAAAGCAAGGCATACATCGGTTGCGAGTTGTTATGAAAAGTCTCCGTCTGGAGTGTCGCCCACTTGTTGCCCACGGTTTTTATCATCTTGTTTCGACCGTCACTTGTTTTGTAGGGTCTTTGCTCTTCAACCGGAAGATCTACTTTTTCATCCACGTATAGCGAACACATAATGTATTTGTCTGAAAGAATGGCGCGCACTATTTCTTCCGGCCAAACAGTGTCTTCCATTTTTCTGCAGTTAACACACGCCCAGCCCGTGAAATCAATGAAGACCGGCTTTCCTTGTTCTTCAGCCGCTTTCATGGCTTCTGCAAGATCTTTATAGATGTGGAACTCTTCTTTGTAATCATACCATGAATAGAATTTAGGAGGTGGAAATCCGCTCAAAAAATCGAATCGGTTGAGTTCTGAAGGCGGCATGACCCCAGGCACCAAGCGAATTGTAAATACAATGATTAATCCCGTAAACGCCATTTTGAATTTGGACCAACCCTTTGAGCCCTGGCCCGGTTTGAAGGTAAATACTTTAAACATGTACAACGCCCAAAGTGCGCCCGTTACTATCCATAATGCAAAGAATGTTTCGCGCTTGAGAAAGCCCCATTGTTCTACCAAATCCGCATTCGATAGGAATTTTATAGCCAAGGCAACCTCCATAAATCCAAGTGAAACCTTGAAATCGTCCATCCATCCACCGGCCTTGGGGAGTTTTTTGAGCAAGCTCGGGAAGGCCGCAAATAATGCGAAGGGACCACCCAGGGCGATACCAAAGCCCATCATAGCGGCGCTCACTTTTGCTGCGGGCATGGATAGCTCCATGCCAAGGAAATTTACAACCCCCTGGAGGTCGGTGCTGTATATACTGCCTATTACCGTTCCCAAGATGGGACCCGTGCATGAAAATGAGACTATGGCAAGCGTAAGCGCCATAAAGAAAATTCCGATTACGCCGCCTAATTCCGATGCGCTGTCAACCTTGTTGGCCAGACCGCTTGGAAGTGTTATTTCATAGAATCCGAAAAAGGAGATAGCGAAAACAACGAAAACAACAAAGAAACCAATGTTGAGCCAAGTGTTGGTGGCTATCGAGTTGAGTATTTCAGGATCTACGTTTTTTGAAAGGTGAAAAGGCAATGACAGTAGGAAGTAGATAAGGAAAATGAAAAATCCATACATCGCTGCGCGCTGCTTTCCTCTTCCCTTTTCAGCCCCTTTCGAGAAGAAGGAAACCGTCAGCGGAATCATTGGAAAAACGCACGGTGTTAGAAGAGCGAGCAATCCACCAATCAAACCGAAAAGAAAGATGGCCCATAAGCCGTAATTTTCTTTTTCTTGTCCGCAATTGTTGAGAGGCTTGTTGAGGTCGACACCGGGCATTTTAAATGGGTCGTTGCCTGCTTGGGTATTTGATTGTGTGTTTTCGAGCGGATCGTATTCAACAACGGTTAGCGAAATGGGGTCGAACTTGAGGTGCGTTGTTTGTGGGGGCAGGCAGCGTGTATCGTTGCATTGCATATATTCTATGTAGCCCGTGAATGGTGTTCGTGAATCGCTTGTTGCCGTAATTTTTTTCGTGAACGTAGCTACTCCTTCATGATAGTCGATGTTCATCATGAAGTTCTTATCGTAGGCGCGTTTGGGTTTAGGCTCAGTTACCTCGGAGCTGAAATCAAAATCGACACTCTTGTTGAAGGAAAAAGTAGTTGGTACCGGGCCTTCATTACTCTCCAGTTTTTGAGCATAGATGTGCCACCCTTCATCTGCAGTTGCCGTAAATGTCAGGGCGTATTCCTTATCGCCTGTTTTGGACATCGCGTATGTCCACTTCACATGATTTTCTAAGTTGCCTGCAGGAACAACCTCAGCGGCTGTTGATTCTGAAGTTGCTTCCGCCCCTTGTGGTGAAACAGTCAGCTCGAATAGTTCGGGATCAGGGAAGATGCATCGTTCATCGTTGCACGCCATGTATTCGACAACGCCGGACACAGAAAAAGGCTTGTCGGATTTGGCCTTAATCTTTTGTTTGAATACCGCGCTTTTTTCGAAGTAATTCAAATCCATTTCGAAGTTCGGGTCGAAATGGGTGATGTATTTACCCTCTTTTGTTTTACCGACGAGCTCAAAGTCTTTGCTGGGGTTTATTTTGAGATTGGTAGGAATAGGGCCAATGGCATCGGCTTTATCGGAAACACTCAGCGCGTATAAGTGCCACGCATCTTCAATCGAAGCGGTTGCGCTGATTTCATATTCATTGTTTTCCAGGGTTTTCACATTGAAACTCCATTTGACAGGTTGAAAAATTTGCGCACTGAGGTGCATGCCAATGAGCATAAGCGCAAACGGAAATAGCAGGTTTCTAAATAAATTCATACACTCGCAGTATTAGAAAGTCAAAAATAATCCGAATGCCTGTTTTATTGTGATTCTAGCCCGGGAGGGGAAGCAGAAATAGATTTTTTTAACGCATAAAAAAAGCCGCCCGCAGGCAGCTCAATCTGATTATATGAAGTTGTATTTAGTTCGGAAATTCAATGCCGCTTATGCAGTGCACTGGAATACTAATACCTTTATCGAGTAGCACACGATCGTTGCCTGTGGCAATAATTCTAGACCGGAGTTTTTTGGATGAGTCCTGATCTTCCAGGGTGAGAATTACTTCCATCTGGCTGAGTGAATCGAGAACGGCAGCCTTCAATAGGCTTGCGCTACGTCGGATGCGTTCTTTCTCGGTGTTGAGTACATCACTTGTTTTGAAAACCATGCGCGCAAGAGTTTCCATGTCGTACCGGGAGTGTATGCTAAGTGTCGTAACCATAGTTCAGCCGTTTTAAAGTTTAAGATATGATTTGTTACGGCCGCGCCGGAAGAAAGGTTACATCATGTGATAAAGGTTATGCGAAGACAATGGACACTGCCCACCGAAATCTTGAATGGTTCGCTAATTCGATGACCTATAATGGCGGCAATGCTTTCGCGTGTTGTAAGCACGAGCACTTGTTTTTTTTTCCAAGATTCTAATTTGGCGTGTGTAAGAAAGTCAGAAACCTTTTGTTCTCCGGAAGCACCAAGTGGTAGGAAGCGATCTCCCGCCTGCCACGTTCGAATGCGAATGGGGAACTCGACTAAGTCAAAATCTAAGTATTGCCGAATGGAGTCGGACGCGAATGATACGTCTTCCTTCCGACACGTGTCGAAGGTGATATTGCCGATTTGTGCAGGAAGCGATGATACGATGTGTGTTTCTTCATTCAATATAGGGCCGCATACGATGTGGCTATTTTGAATGCATACAGAGTGAGTGGACGAATAAAACCAAGCCGCCTCTGAACGAGCAGGAGCTGCGCAGATATCTGCTATTTGCTCAACCATTCCGGAGGTAAATCCATAATCAAAAAGCCATTTCCATAAAATTACTCCATGGCTGTCCGTAGAAAGAAGTGATGAAATTTCTAGCGAAGAATGATTCCCGGTGATCTCAATTGCTTGCTCCAGGTATTGGTGAACAGCCCTTTCAACGAGTCGCTGTTCTTGATGCATTCGCGAGGAGCGCTGCTGAATAGTAGTGTGAATTTCCGGGTTCAATTGCTCAATGAGAGGTACAATGTGGTGTCGAATAAAGTTGCGTGAATAGATATCTGATGCATTGCTTTCATCGTCGCGCCACGGAATATTCTCCTCTCGTAAATAGCGAAGTATATCTGACTTTACGAATGGAAGCATTGGGCGAAGGGTGCGGCCGTTTCTTTCTGCCATGCCATAAATCGACTTGCCGGCACCACCCCGAATGAATTGCAGCAGCATAGTTTCTGTTTGATCATTGGCGTGATGCGCCACCAGTGTAAATGTGGCGTTGAATTTTTCCAAGAGCGCATTGAACCAATCGTAACGAATACTTCGCGCAGCTTCTTGAGTTGAACCCTCGTGCAGTTTCCAATGAGAATCATCTACACGAAGTGTTTCACATGGAATGGAATGATTGCGGCAAAATGTCATTACGAGTTCTTCATCCGCGTCGCTGTCTTCTCCGCGCAATCCATAATTCACATGAGCAGCAACAATATTCAAGCTGAGTGTGTGACAGCAATGCAACAAAGCCATGCTATCGGCACCACCGCTAACACCCACGATAAGTGTGTCGGTTGGGCGCACCCCGTGTTTGATCAGAAAATGTTTGATGCGATGGGGAAGCTTGTCATTCATAATACACCCCAATCAAAGGAAGCGACAACTTAGAATTGCGAGATCATCGTTGTAGGGTGCTTCACCCTTGAAGTCGTTGAGCGATTGCATGATGGTATCGTTGATAACGGAAATACCATCTTTGAAGAAAGCGAGCAAGACCTTTTCAAGGCGCTCTGTGCCATATTCTTCGTTGTTTGTATTTTCTGTTTCAACGAGGCCGTCGGTGAAACACACGAGGATTGATCCCGGTTCTAGAATGATGTTTCCCTCAACTACTTTGGGCAATTCTTCAAACATCCCTAGCCCGATGGTTCCCAGTTTTAATTGCTGAGTGTATCCATTATGATCGCCCAGGACGGGGGGGTTGTGTCCACAGTTTACATATCGAAGGAGGCGTGTTTCCTTGTTGTAAAGCCCCAGAAAAAGAGTGATGTATTTTTCGCCGAGGGCCGTTTGCATAACACGCTCATTGAGCTCGGTTACGATTTCCACCAAACTTCCTTTGTTGTATGTAAAGATGGATCTCAGATAGGCTTGAAAATTCGCCATTA
>JAURKF010000267.1 GCA_030831885.1 Flavobacteriales bacterium | reverse complement strand
TGCTCTGCAAATGTGGTGGTGGTTGCAACTGCAGATGAAACTATTCCAGGAGATTGCCCACAGAACTACACGATCTATCGTGTTTTCCGCGGAATTGACAATTGCGGAAACCAAGTTGTAGAAACTCAAACAATCACAGTTCGTGACGTTACCGCACCTGTATTTTCAGAAGAAAACGAATCAGTACTTACCTACGAATGTGGCAACAGTATTCCTGTTGTAACACCTGCTGTTTCTGATAATTGCGGAGAAGTCAGCTTGACTTTCGAAGATTCAGAACCTCAAGGCACTTCGTGCGAATCATCATCGAACCGCACTTGGACTGCAACCGACGAATGTGGCAACTCATCACAATTCACCCAAACCATTCGTGTAGTTGACACTACCGCTCCGGTTATTCAAGGCAACCTTTCACTGACGCGTCCTTGTGATGACTTCGATGGAACCTTTGTGGACGTTAACGATCAGTGCAGCGATTACACAGTTGATTACACTGATGTTTACGTTTCAGGCGGTTGCGCAGGAAATGTAATTCGCACCTACGTTGCTACGGATGCTTGCGGAAATGTTTCTTCAGAATTCATTCAAGTAATTCAACTCATCGATGAAACAGCTCCTGAAATTACATACGCTAATGAAAACTTGACAGTAGAGTGTGGTGAAACGTACTCTGTTCAGCCCGCATCATTCAGCGACAATTGTGATTCAGAACTTGAAATCGAGTCGGATTTCACATCCGATTCGGATGGATGCACAACGACTGAAACATATACTTGGACAGCTACTGACCAGTGCGGTAACGCTACAACAGCTACCACAATTGTAACCATCGTAGATACTACAAACCCATATTTCACCTCACTGCCTGAAAACGTAACAATCAGCTGTGACGAAGAAATTCCAGGTGCTGGTGAATATGCCGCAGCCGATGCTTGCGACTCAGAAGTTGAAATAACTTTTGAAGAAACTACACAGCCCGGAATTTGTCCACAGGCATACACAATCGTTCGCACATTTACTGCAACGGATAACTGCAATAACAGCACAACTGAAACTCGCTACGTATATATCGTAGATGAAGCTGCTCCTGTTTTCGCTGAGGCAATTACTTCATTCACTTATGAGTGCGGTAGCGAAATCCCGGTAATCGAGCCTTCGGCTAGCGACAATTGCGGAAATGTAACTTTGAGCTATTCCGATACGGAAGCTGAAGGCACAAGCTGCTCTTCATCCTTCGATCGCGTTTGGACTGCAACCGATGAATGTGGCAATGCTTCACAACTTACACAGACCATTCAAATTGAAGATACCACAGCACCAGTTATCACTGGCAGCCAGGAAATCAGCCGTCCGTGCGATGACTACGAAGGTACTTTTGTTGAAGCTACAGATATCTGCAGCGAATACAGCATCGATTACTCTGACGTAATGGTTTCGGGTGGTTGCGCTGGCAACGTTATCCGCACCTATGTGGCAACTGATGTATGCGGAAATATTTCTGATGAGTTTGTACAAATCATTCAGCTGATTGATGAAACCGCTCCGGAGATCACATTTGAAACAGAAGATTTCACAGCAGAATGTGGCACTGAATACGCAATTGAGCCTGCAACATTCAGCGACAATTGTGATGATGAACTGACGATTGAATCTGACTTTTCATCTGAAACCGATGGATGCACCACCACTGAAACCTACACATGGACTGCAACCGATCACTGCGGCAATGCAACAACTGCAACTACAGTTGTTACAATAGTTGACACTACCGATCCATACTTCACCTCACTTCCTGAAAACATCACTGTGAGCTGTGATGAAGAATTGCCAGGTTATGGTGAATATGCAGCTGCAGACAACTGTGATTCAGAGGTTGAGGTGAGCGTTGCGCAGGAAGAAACACAAGGTGATTGCCCACAAAGCCGCATTATTATTCGCGTATATCGCGCAACTGACAACTGCGGAAATGAGGCTGTTGAAACTCGCTATATATATGTTATAGACAATACAGCTCCTGTTTTCGGTGATCAAAACAATGCTTACTCATATGAGTGCGGAAGTGAAATTCCGGTGATTGAACCAACAGCAACCGACAACTGCGGTGCCGTTTCATATAGCTATTCTGATGGCGAAGCACAAGGCAACTCATGTGAATCGGTTATCGTTCGCACATGGACTGCCACCGATGAATGTGGTAACTCATCTGAGTTCAACCAGACCATCACACTTGTGGATACTACAGCACCTAGTATCACAGCTGAAATCGAGCTTACCCGTCCATGTGATAACAGCGATGGAAACTTCATTGAAGTAGCTGATGTATGCAGTGAATACACTGTTACTTCTACTGATCTTTATGTATCGGGCGGCTGTGCCGGCACAATCATCCGCACCTACGTTGCTACCGATGCATGTGGAAATGTTTCAGACTCATTCATGCAGTTCATTCATCTTACTGATGAAGTTGCACCAACTGCAGAGGTTGAAAATCCAGAAGTGAGCGTGAGCTGCGACGAAGAACTTCCTGCTTTCAATGTTTCATTCAGTGACAACTGCGATGATGACATGACCATTACAGATCTTCAGGATGAGATCATCGAAGGTGAATGCCCAGCTAATTACTCTATCATTCGCCGCAAGAAGGCAGTTGACCATTGCGACAATGAAGTAATCGCCACTCAGACCATTACTGTTTCTGACAATCAGGCTCCTGTTTGGGCTGACAGCAATGAATCTTCATTCATTTACGAATGCGGATCAGAGGCTGCGGTGATTACTCCTGAAGCTTCGGATGTATGCAGCGATTTCGAAACGAGCTATGAGGATGGAAACTTCTGGACAGAAGGATGCATCAACGGATTCGTACGCACCTGGACTGCAACAGATGCTTGCGGAAACATAAGCTCGACTTTCGTTCAGAATATCTCATTCGAAGACAATACAGAACCTATGTTGAGCAATTGCCCAACTGACTTGGTTTTGAATTGTGATGAGGAAGTACCGGCACCTGCTGACGTTACTGCTTTGGATGCATGCGATGACAATGTTGAAGTTATTTACGAAGAGACCATCCTCGGAGATATGCCTGCTGAAGGTTCTATAGCTGACTGCGATTTGATGACACCAGCGCGTCCTGCAGGCAACCCTTGCGGATATCCTTACGACTGGGCCTTGACTCTATTCAGTATGCCAAACGCACACCGTTGGTATCAAGTAGTAGATGGTAACCTCACTCGCTATGAAGGTGGTTCTATACACCTCGTTGCTCAGATGGAGAACGTCTTGAATCCGGGTACCGGTTGGAACCTCGACGTATGGTTTGAAGGCGGCTGGGATTGGGCAACATGGTCGAGCCAAGACTTCCCAACCAGCTTTAAGGCAGATTGCGGTGGTATCGATGAAAACTTCGCATCATGGACTTACTTCCTAATGGTTGCAGGTGAAGGCGCTGAGCTTACAGGTTATGGCGCTTACGAAGGTTCTTCACTGAACCTCTCTCATGCTCCTGAAAACAACTATTTTGGATTCCAATTGGGTGACGGTGCTAACAACTACAACGCTGCTAACGACGGCTTCGGTGGTTGGATTAGCTACAATGGTACTTTCCGCTCAAACCCAACTGGTTCTTTCAGCAATATTTCAGGTGCTGGTGATATAGCGCTCGAACTCGACTGCTGCCCAGACTACAGCATCGTGCGTCAGTGGACAGCTGTTGATTGCTCAGGTAATTCAGTGACTTGCTCTCAAACAATCAGCTTCGCTCCTACAGCAGCTGGCGGTAATGAGGGACAATCAACCAGCAGCAATGAAGCGATTTCAACTGATCGTCAAGGCAGCTCAATAAACGTTGCACCAAACCCTGCAAACAACAACACAGTATTTACATTCAAGGCCGCAATGACCGCGAAGACAACACTTGAATTGTTTGATTTGACCGGAGCGAAAGTAGCCGACGTCTTTATGGGCACTGTAGAGGCGGGAGCTTCTTACAATGTAAACTTTGACGTAAGCGCGCTTGCAACAGGTTTGTACACATACCGCCTTACCAATGGCTCGGATGTTCAAATCCAGCGATTGATCATCAGCAAATAGTTTTAGAGAACTTATAGATTGAAAAGCCCCTCTCGATTGAGAGGGGCTTTTTTATTGCTTCAAAAAATAAATCAACTCCTTTACCTGGTGAGCATCAGAGTTTCATTGCCAGAACAGTACCCTCTTCAATTGCGCGCAGCGCATTGAGCTCATCGGCACGCAACGCACCACCAATGCGGTGAATAGGCTTGTTTACAGATTGCAGTTCAAGAAATAAGCGCTCATCGAGTTGCTGTCCGGCACAGAGTATAACTTGGTCAACCGGTAACGTTAAATGACTTCCATTGTGTTCCAAGTCAATTCCACCATCGTGAATGCGCTTATACTTGACTTCATTTAGCAATTCAACACCGGCCTGCTTCAATTCCATGCGATGGATCCAAGCAGTAGTCTTGCCTAGCATTGCGCCTGGTTTTCTATTCGAACGCTGAAGCATAAATATCCTTCTATGCTGATGAAATGGGGAAGCCCCAGGCACGATTCCTCCTCTGTGTTCCAGCGCAGTATCGATTCCCCACTGTGATGCGAAATCGGCTATATCCTTCGGTTTGCTGCCGTGCAGAATGAAGAGCGCCGTATCGATTGCGATACCACCCCCACCAATAATTGCGATTGAATTACCCGGTTGAATATTTCCTTGTATGATATCGTTGTACCCACATACCATCGGGTGGTCGATTCCTTCCATTTCAATCCTGCGGGCAGCTGAGCCAGTAGCTAGAACCAGTTCATCAAATTTCCCGGCATCACTCGCCACAAACGTATGATTGAGACGAACGTCGACTGACCACTTCGCCAGCTGCACACGATAGTAACGCAAGGTTTCCTTGAATTCTGCCTTGCTACCTATTCTAGCTGCAAGCTGAAATTGTCCGCCAATTGCTTGTTTCCGCTCGAATAACGTAACCCGATGGCCGCGTTGTGCTAGGGTAAGTGCTGCTGCGCAACCTGCCGGACCACTCCCTATAACGGCAATACTTTTCGGTATGGCTGCAGGTTCAATCGTCCATTCTGTTTCTCGGCAGGCAAAAGGATTCACCAGGCATGTAGCGGTTTTTCGCTGAAAAATATGATCGAGGCAAGCTTGATTACAAGCAATGCAGGTATTGATTTCTTCCGATTTACCGGCTGCTGCCTTATTTACAAAATCAGGATCAGCTAGAAAAGGACGCGCCATGGAAATCATATCGGCATCTCCACGCTGCAGGATCTCCTCTGCAATTTCGGGGGTATTAATACGATTGGTTGCTACAACCGGAATGCGCAGCTTGCCCATCAGCCGACGAGTTACCCAGGTAAAAGCTCCACGCGGAACCATCTGTGCAATGGTTGGTATGCGCGATTCATGCCAGCCAATGCCGGTATTGATAATCGTCGCACCATTCTCCTGCAATCGTTTAGCCAGCAACTCTATCTCCGACCACGACTGCCCCTTCTCAATCAAGTCGAGCATCGACAAGCGATAAACGATAATAAAATTGGGGCCCAATGCATTCCTAATGCGGCTAACAATGGCCACAGCAAAACGAGAACTGTTTTCAAAACTCCTTCCCCACTCATCTTTGCGATGGTTGGTATGAATGGTCAGAAACTCATTGATGAGATATCCTTCGCTTCCCATCACCTCTACTCCATCGTAGCCCGCCTTTTTCGCCAATCGCGCAGCTCGCACGAAATGTTGAATGGTCATATCTACTAACCAAAAAGGCATCGACCAAGGAACAAATCGTCCGATAGGAGCCTTGATGGAAGAAGGAGCAATAGCAAGCGGATGATGCGCATAACGGCCTGCATGCAAAATCTGCATGCAGATTTTACCACCCACTTGGTGGACGGCCTCTGTTACGATTTTATGTCGCTTTACCTCCTCCGAGTTGGTAAGCTTGGCTGAGTTGGGAGCAAGCTTTCCGAAATAATCGGGAGCAATTCCTCCTGTTATTATTAAACCTACACCACCACGCGCGCGCGCTGCATAAAACGCCGCCAGTTTTTGAAATCCCCCCTTCTCCTCCTCCAGCCCTGTATGCATAGAGCCCATTATTACCCGATTCTTGAGCGTAGTGAAACCAAGATCGATTGGGGATAAAAGTTTATTGAAAGGCATTGGCTAAAGATAAGGAAAGACGAACATCAAATGAATAGGCATAATACGGGAAAGGGTTAAGGGATAAAGGATAAGGTGAGCACTGGCCCTTAACTCTTACCTTACCCCTTATCCCTTACCCCTATCCCCTCCCTTCGTGTACAATCTACACTTTCCCTATTTTCGCGGGCGTTTATACATTGCAGCATGATAAAATACTTGACCACTCATCCTTGGAAGATTGTTGAAGAAGGATTTGACCCGAAACATCAGCGTTCATCGGAAAGTATCTTCTCCATTGGCAACGGCCGATTCGGACAACGCGCCAATCATGAGGAAACATACACCGGTGCGACGCTTCAAGGCAGTTATGTCGCCGGAGTGTATTATCCCGACAAAACACGTGTGGGTTGGTGGAAAAACGGATATCCCGAATATTTTGCGAAGGTGCTGAACAGCATCAACTGGATTGGTATTCGTGTATGGATTGATGGCGAAGAACTCGACCTGGCCGTATGCAGTGTAGTCAATTTCAGACGTGAACTCGATATGCAAAAAGGCTTGCTCATTCGATCATTCGATGCTACAACCATTTCCGGTAAGCAAGCACGTATCGAGTCGATTCGATGTTGCTCTATGGCCGATGACGAAACTGCCGTTATTCGATACAGTGTAACGCCACTCAACTTTACCGGCACGATTCGCTTTGAGCCATACCTGGATGGAGATGTGCACAACCACGACAGCAATTACGACGAGAAGTTTTGGGAGGCTGTTCATGCTGAAGCTTCGCAAGGAACCGGAATGGTAATTACACGCACGAAAAAAACAGGATTCGAAATAGCAGCGTCTATGCAGTTAGATGTGGTCATTGACGACGCTTCACAATCTGTCGCATTCGCAGAATTCAGTCGCGAATTTTATTCGGAGAACAATGTTGAAGTTGCGGTGAATACCAATCAAACTATTCGGCTATTGAAATACGTCGGACTCGTTTCATCGCTCAATTATTCATCGGCTGAATTGAAGTCCGCTTCAGAACGCGCAGCTCTGCGTGCAAGAACCAATGGCTTCGATAGCATGACCATTGCACAATCAGAAGCTTGGTCGAAAATTTGGGAAATGGCCGACATTCAAATTACCGGCGACGATGAAGCACAGCAAGCCATTCGCTTCAATATTTTCCATCTAAATCAAACCTACACCGGTGAAGATTCGAGACTCAATATTGGACCAAAAGGATTTACCGGCGAGAAGTATGGTGGATCAACGTATTGGGACACGGAAGCCTATTGCATTCCGTTTTACATGAGCACCAAAAACCAACAAGTTGCACGTCAGCTGTTGGTTTACCGCCACAACCAATTGGGCAAGGCAATTGAAAACGCTGCTAAGCTTGGCTTCACGGGAGGTGCAGCGCTCTATCCTATGGTTACAATGAATGGTGAAGAATGTCACAACGAATGGGAAATTACGTTTGAAGAAATACACCGCAATGGAGCCATTGCATACGCCATTTACAATTACATCCGCTATACCGGCGACTACAGCTATTTGGCAGAATTCGGTATCGATGTGCTCACCGGCATTGCTCGCTTCTGGGCGCAACGTGTGCATTGGAGCGAAGCCAAAGGCATGTATGTGATGCACGGAGTGACCGGCCCGAATGAATACGAAAACAACGTCAACAACAATTGGTACACGAGCTATATCGCTCGCTGGTGCATGCAGTATGCAATGGAGGCATTGAACTACGTAAAAACCAATCATAGCAGTGCTTACACAGAAAAAACAAAGGCGCTCAGCTTCGATGAAGCTGCGGAGTTTAAACTATGGCAGCACATCATCGACCACCTTTATCTGGGAGCGAAAGAAGGTTCGCGCATCTTCTTGCAACAAGACGGTTTCCTCGATAAAGAACTGCGCAGCGCCTCTTCATTGAATCAATCTGAGCGCCCCATCAAC
Source organism: Flavobacteriales bacterium (assembly GCA_030831885.1). Next base: position 763 of record JAURKF010000267.1, on the reverse strand, counting down.
CAGCACTGGAGCTGGGACCGCATCTTGCGTTCGTGCTTTATCAAGCAAGCAGATGTGTTACAGGGAATTTATTTCTTCGAAGAAGATTTCGATATAGAAACCATCCGAGACAACTTCGACTTCTACGAACCGATGACCGTGCATGAAAGTTCACTCTCGCCGTGCGTGCATTCGATACTCGCTGCCAAACTCGGCTACGAAGAAAAAGCGTATGAAATGTACATGCGCACCTCGCGTCTCGACCTCGACGACTACAACCACGAGGCACACGAAGGCCTGCACATTACGAGCATGGCCGGCACATGGATGAGCATTGTACAGGGCTTCGGTGGAATGCGCGTAGTGAACGACGAGCTCACGTTCAACCCGATGCTGCCGAAAAAATGGAAAGGATTTTCCTTTAAGGTAATGTTTAGAGGAGAGGTGAAGACGTTGAGTGTGGGGGAGGTTTAGAGAGATTACGGATTAAGGATTAAGGGTTACGGATTACGGATTAAGGATTAAGGATTAAGGGTTAAGGGTTACAAATTGCCAAGTACTAATTACAAAGTACCAAGTACGGTCGCAGTGCATTTTATCAAGTAGCAAGGGTGCCTCAATTGGCCACATGAGCCGTGCTTCCCTCTCCTATGGAGAGGTGCTGGGGTTGAGGCCCGTGGATCAAAGCCTCAGCAATCTGTGACCTTTTTTATGCGGGCTCCCGGTCACCGAGCGTAGCCGCGGTGCCATTTCCATCAGGCATAACCGGAATAGTTTATTCCTT
>JAURKF010000266.1 GCA_030831885.1 Flavobacteriales bacterium | reverse complement strand
GTCACCCGCAGTAGTGGCGGGATAATAAATCTCGCACGTTATCGACCTATTTCGACTTGGATCGTTGAAGGATGCGCTGTGATGTCCCACAGCAAACTGGGCGAACACCGAACCAACCATCAGCAAACAAAGCGTAGTAAAAACAAGTCTCATGGAGTGGATATTTTAGTGAATGAAACAATCGAATTTCTCAATTCCCAGTGCACATGCAACGTGTAATGACCGCCCGGCAACTTAGCCGCCGCATCATCGAGCGAGAAGGTACCATGCCCATCGGTAATTACCATACCGCTGCTTGCATACACACGTCGGCCGAGCGCATCGTAAATAGCATATTCCACTTCGCACGATTTGGCATCGTCGAGCGTAACGCGCAATGAATTGGAGCACGGATTCGGAAACGCCGATGCGCCAAAATCACCCACCTCGGGAACGTCGCCACGAAGCAACTGCCAAGCCCGGTAGTAATTGGGAATGCCATAGCCCAGCGAATCGGAAGGCGCATTATACATGGACGCGCTGCGAATTATCGCATCGCGCAATGCCTGCGGCGAAGCATTGGGAAAGGCCTGATACAAGCATGCAGAAGCTGCAGCAATCATTGGCGAACTGAAGGAGGTTCCATTGCCTACTGAGACTGAAGAATCTTGCGTGGCATACGCTGTAAGGCGTCCCATCGCCGAGACATCGGGTTTCACGCGTCCGTCCGAGGCAGGACCATAACTACTAAACCACGCGTGATGACCATTCGCATCGACTGCTCCCACACACAGAATTCCATCGGCATCGGAAGGAGCTGTGAGGTAATGCCATGGATCATCGCCCGAATTTCCGGCGCTATTCACCACCAATATACCTTTGGATGCCGCAATGGCGGCGGCAATGCTGCAATGCACCACTTGTCCGTTCATATCGGCGTAGGTGAAATTGTATGCGGGATCATCAAACTCTGAATAGCCAAGGCTGGAGTTAATGATGTCAATCCCCAGGCTATCGCACAACTCGGCAGCGGCCACCCAGTTGTCGGTTTCCACCGGAAACTCGCTAAACGGGTCCTCCGTGCGGAACAGATAATAATTGGCTTCGGGTGCAGCGCCTACCAACTCACCCGGCAGCCACCCCGTCATAATGCTCAGCACCGAAGTGCCATGGCTGTTGTAGGTATAGACATTCGGATTCTCAGGAAAAACAAAATCGCGTGTCATCTTAATGCGGCCTTCATCGCGCAATCGCTCGAACACAGGCAACTGATCGGCCCTGCTCCACCCGGCATCCATCTGCGCGATATCGATTCCCGCACCTTGAAAGCCCAGGCTGTGAAGCCACTGTAAATTCAGCATTTCAATTTGACGCGATGCCAATCCGTAAAGTGGAAATGAATCGCACGCAATGTTGTTGAATTGGGCTCTTTCCGTTCTGTTTTCGATAGCATATTTATCCGGGAAATAACCGCTCTGATGCTGGCTCACCACACACGCCTTCACCTCTGCAACAAAAGGCAATTGCCTCACCGCATCGAGCCAAACGGTATCTTCGGTTGCGATAGTAATTGCGTTGAACCACTTACTCTTGTGATGCAACAAGCCGGGCCCAAGCGACAACACCTCATCGATGTAGGCCTGATTCACGGGCAAATCGCGTTCGTCAAAGCCTAAGCTAAGTCGATCACGCCGATGAATGCACTTCCATGAGAGAAATTCTTGCGGACGAGAAATACTGAAGGGAGAATTGTTCTTATCGGTAAACCTTACCCAATACTTACCGGGAGCTGTTTGCCCGTGCGAAGCAAAACTGCAGATGCAGCACATACATAGAATAAACAGGCGGTAAAGCAAGCATTGCCTCATAGCATACGAATATAAGACTACTTGGGAACGGCACGTGTATTCACCAACTTTCCATCTGCCCATTCTTCCACCTTTTCAATACTACCATTCTCGCGATAAAAGACAACCTCACCTTCCAACTTATCGTCGATATAATCGCCTTTCATTCGAATTTGCGTTCCATCCAACTTTTCACGATAAACGATTCCTTGCTCCTGATCTTCCTTTGATCCGGGCACCTGAATAAACTGACCCTTGTCGTACCACTCTGTAAATGGCCCGTTCTTCAGTCCATTGTCGTAGGAATATTCTGATTTTGGAATTTGAGTATCATAATATTCTTTGAATGTTCCATTCTCATACTTGCGCTTAGTCTCCTTTCCAAGTTTGTAGAGAACTGAGATTTTGAGTCTGCCATCGGGATAATAGTAATACCAAGTACCATCCTCCAGTCCCTTTATGTATTTCCCCTCACAATCCTTGGCCCCCGATTCATGCCACTGCTTGAACGCTCCGTCTCTGCTGCCGCCCAAATTAGTGCCCTCTGAGCGTTTCTTTCCATCGATATAATATTCTGTAAAAGGACCTTCAAGTCTTCCCAATGAATATGTTTCCAGCTTCAAAAGCTGGCCGGAATCAAAGAAGTACTTGCACGTTCCATTCAACAGAGAATCCTTATAATTCTCGTCAGAGATCATTTTGCCCGATTCATTCCATATTCGCCAGTTTCCATCCTTACGTTTTTTTACAAAACGACCTTCAGACGCCTTTGTGATTCCATCCGGGTGAAAAAACACCGCATCAATTATGGTGGTATCTTGGACGTGATTCATAGTTGCCGATAACGCACCATCCGAATAGAATCGCTGCCAAGTGCCTACAGGTTTGCCGTGTTCATACTGGCCTTTGTAAAGCAGATTGCGAGTATCTTTCCATTGCTGCACCCATACCCCATCGCGCTTGCCTTTTGCGTCCTTCTTGTTGAAATCCACTCCAGGCTGCCCCACAGGAAATTGCACACCCGGCTTGGGTTGAGCAATCAGTACGGACGAAATCAACATCCATATTGCGAGTTGTATATACTTCATTGGCCTAATCATTATCGGTTCAAAGATCGCCCCGGAAAAGCAAAATTCACCAAGTGTGGGAAAATCCAAGGCACTTGTGCAAAAGAACGGCAGTTGTCCAAGTAAAATTGCTCACTAATTTTGCGCGCCGATCATTCTGTTTTGATCGATCCCTAAAAAATTCAACCATGAAAGTAACCGTAGTAGGTGCAGGCAACGTAGGCGCTACCTGTGCTGATGTGCTCGCTCACCGCGAGATTGCCAACGAAATTGTGCTGGTCGATATCAAGCCTAATTTCGCAGAAGGCAAAGCGCTCGACATTTGGCAAACCGCCCCCATTAATCTGTACGACAGCCGCACCATCGGTAGCACCGATGATTACAGCAAGACAGCCGACTCGGATGTTGTTGTAATAACTTCCGGTCTGCCTCGCAAACCGGGTATGAGCCGCGACGATTTGATCGCTACTAACGCGGGCATCGTAAAGACCGTTACAGAAAACGTCATCAAGTATTCACCCAACGCGAAAATCATTGTAGTGAGCAACCCGCTCGACGTAATGACCTACTGCGCATACTTGACCGCCAAGGTTGATCGCAGCCGTGTATTCGGTATGGCAGGTATTCTCGACACAGCTCGCTATCGCGCATTTTTGGCGGAAGCACTCAACTGCTCACCCAAAGACATTCAAGCCGTTCTCATGGGTGGTCATGGCGACACCATGGTACCTCTTCCTCGCTACACCACTGTTGGTGGAATTCCGGTTACTGAATTGATTGCAGAGGAAAAATTGAACGCCATAGTAGAGCGCACCAAAACAGGCGGCGGTGAAATCGTGAACCTACTTGGCACCTCTGCCTGGTACGCTCCGGGTGCTGCTGCGGCACAAATGGTAGAAGCCATCGTTCGCGATCAAAAGCGCATATTCCCATGCTGCGTATGGCTGCAGGGTGAATACGGATTGAAAGATATCTACCTCGGTGTTCCTGTAGTGTTGGGAAAAAATGGTGTAGAGAAAATCATCGAACTTCAACTCAACGAAAGTGAGAAAGCATTGCTGAATTCTTCAGCAAAAGCAGTAAAGGAAGTAATGAACGTGCTGGACAACATGAATGCGAACGCCTAATACTGGCAAAATTTTCTGAAAAGAAATCACATTAAAAAAAGAGGCTGCCCACTAGGCAGCCTCTTTCTTTTTTAGCAAATGAAACTTAATTCTTCTTGGGTTGAATAGTAGGTTTCGGAGCCTTCTGTGGAGCATTTCCTCCCTGAGGATCGCGCACTTCAATTGGGGTCTTCTTACTCTGGTCAACAGCGGGCTGTGCTGATTGATCAGGAACAACAGGAGCTGTCACCATCTTCGGTGCCTTCTTCACAAACTTCAATTCATCGATGATATTCTTACCACCCATCAGCTTTTCTACGATGAAAAGTACATAGCGAATGTCAACAGAAATGGTGCGCTGCAATTCCGGTTCAAATGCAATGTCGCCGCTCATCGCCTCCCAGTTGCCATCGAATGCGATACCAACGATGTTTCCATCACCATCAATTACAGGGCTACCCGAATTACCTCCGGTAATATCTAGGTTATGAATAAAACAGGTCGGTAATTCACCCTTGCTATTGGCATAACGACCAAAATCCTTGTTTTGAATCAACGCAGCAAGTTTATCAGGAACAACAAATTCAGGATTGGTGTTGTCACGCTTCTCCATAATACCCGCCGCAGTAGTGTAATAATCGTAACGCACGGCATCGGCAGCCTTGTAATCATCCACCACACCATAGGTAATACGCATAGTGCTGTTGGCATCTGGTGCAAATGTTTTAGCGGGGCTCATTTCGCGCAAGCCTGCTACAAACTGACGCATTCCTTTGTTGAATTTCTGCTGAGGATTCATGCCACGGAACTTCATCGCGTGCTCCATTGAACTGGATGCAGCTATAAACGCCATATCCTTATCAATAGCCTTGGCATTGGGCTTCTTGAGGAACTCCTTCAAACGATTCTTATCGGTGAACATAGATGTCTCAAACAATTTATCAGCAAAAAGCTGCGCATCACCCTTATACTTGCCATCCAACATTTCATGCCAGCTTGGGCGATCAGTCTGAATTCGTTCGCGATACAACTTGGTCAAATTCACAAACACTACTTTATCGGTAGAAGCATCATATTCCTTAAAGAAAGATTCAATCTCTGCATCAAGTCCGGCTAGGGCCTCCTTGCGCTTGGCCTCATCCGTTTCGGCAAGTGCCTTCTTGATGGCATCACCCATTCCCGCGGCAAATCCCATAAATTCGGCTCCGCCTGCGCCACACATCGACGAATAGGTCGACGCCTTCACATTGGGATCCCATTCTTTGTAGTATTCCTGAACGAGCTTGAGTGCCTCACTGTATTTCGATTTAGCATTGGCATTGGCATTTACCCAACGATTGAAATCTGCTTCAACCAATTCCTTGTCTCCTTTCACTTCCAATCTCTTCAGTCCACGC
>JAURKF010000028.1 GCA_030831885.1 Flavobacteriales bacterium | reverse complement strand
GCACCGAGCGGGTTAAATGGGAGAAGATGATTGAAAACTACCTGAGCGACCGTGAAAATTTGCTGTGCACGTTTGTACTCATCGACGTTCGACACGACCCTCAAAAAATTGATCTGGAATTTTGTCTGAAGCTTGGACAAGACGGAATTCCTTTTGCCATTGTCTTCACCAAGGCCGACAAAGAAAAACCGGGTGCTGTTGAACGCAACGTAAATGCCTTTTGCGATAAACTGCTCGAGCACTTCGCTGAGCTACCCAATGTATTCGTGACATCTGCAGCAGAACGAACCGGACGCGAGCGCTTGCTGGGTTTCATTGGTCAGAGCATGCGATAATCATGAAAATGAACGCTCAGTGTAAAATGAAGGCAGTTTGTTACTAGATGCCCTTCTCTTTCATCCACGCGTCCAACAATTCATTGAAACGTTGAGGATGCTCCATCATAGGCGCATGGCCACATTCATCAATCCAATACAACGATGAGTTGGTGAGCAATTGATGAAACTCCTCGGCTACTTCCGGCGGCGTGATGGTATCGTTCTTACCCCAGATTAAGCACACCGGAAACTTCATGGCAGGAAGTTCCTTGGCCATGTTGTGGCGAATAGCCGATTTGGCTAGCGCCAATATGCGCAACACGCGGTTGCGGTCATTGACAATCTCAAAACACTCGTCCACCAATTCATCGGTAGCGTGCTTCGGGTCAAAGAATGTAAGTCCAACTTTTTGACGAATAAATTCCTTGTCCTCTCTGCGCGGGAAACTCGAACCGAAGGCATTCTCATACAATCCTGAACTCGCTGTTAACGTAAGCGAGTTTACTCGCTCCGGGTGCTCCTTGCAATACACCAGGGCCACGTGGCCACCGAGAGAATTGCCCAGCAGATTTACCTTACCGTAGCCCTTGTGATCTATAAAATCGCGAATGAAATGCGCCAGACTTTTAACACCTGTTGTCAGCACGGGCATCGTGTAGAGTGGTAGCATCGGAATTACCACCTTGTGAGTGGCTGAAAAATGTGTAACGACATCTCGGAAGTTACTCAACGCACCGAACAAACCATGCAACAGAATAAGCGGCTCACCTGAACCCTCCTCGATGTAACGATATCCGTTTTCTTCTTTAAGCTGATAATCCATAGGTCACACAGTCATTGCCATGTTATTCAATTGTAAACATAACGTCTATAGAGGTTAATCTACCTCCCTGTGTTGCAAGTGTCGATGATTTCACGAACGACCCCAATCTCCTTCAACAATTTCCTTCAACAATGGAATGCTGAAATCCTTCCCACAGCGATTTCAATCGCATCAAAATGCAACTCGAATTCATCCAAAAAAGACCCACTTAAGCCCAAAAGCGCATTTTTTACCCTTTTTTCTCCCACAATCTACCACGACTACCAATTGAATTCAAAAAACCAATAAAATCAATACTTTTAAGCTGATTTTACATCCAATATATCCTGATTTAAAACATCCATTTTTCAACAAATTGGTCAATTTTGGCTCTTTGTGGTAAAAAGTGGTAAAAAGGAGTTATTTTCGTGCCCACTAAGGCAACATCAGAACGATGCTCAAACTCCTGGGAGAATATCCATGTAAGCTCGACAACAAGGGAAGATTCCTCTTTCCTGCGCGCTTGCGTAAGTCCCTGGAGGAAGTTATCCACCTCGGATTGGTGATCAACCGTGACATCTACACCCGCTGCCTGGTAATCTATCCTCTGCCAACGTGGGAGAAAATTTCGGCCGACCTCGAGCGCATGAATCCGCACAACCGGAAACACGCCGAGTTCATCCGATTCTTCCTCAACGGTGCCACCGAGTTGGAACTCGATACGGTGGGGCGCATCAACATACCCTCGCACCTGCTGGAGTATGCAGAAGTGGATTTGAAGAAGAACAACGACCTCGTGTTGTGCGGATTGGGACAGAAGATGGAATTGTGGAATAAGGAGACGCGCGACAAGAAGTTTAGCATGCCCGACTTCGACTTTATGCAACTAGCCGAAGAGGTGCAAAACGATTTGAGAAAAGACAATTAAGCACGCATACTCTGAAATGAGTTTTCGTGAACAATAGGATATGTCGAACCACAAAAAAGAAGACGGATACCACCGACCGGTGCTCCTGCAAGCTTCTATCGACAGTCTAAACATTCAACCCAATGGGGTGTATGTGGATGTAACCTTCGGCGGTGGAGGTCATTCGAGAGAAATTTTGAAATACTTGGATAAGGGACGACTGATTGCCTTCGACCAGGATCCGGAAGCAAAAGCAAATGCCATCGACGATCCGCGCTTTGAGCTCGTTGACCAAAATTTTCAGTATATGAAAAACTGGTTGCGACTTATGGGCATTCGTCAGGTAGATGGAATACTTGCCGACTTGGGTGTTAGCAGCCATCAGTTCGACAGCGAAGAGCGTGGCTTCTCTATACGGTTTGATGCGGCACTCGACATGCGCATGGACATGAAAAGCAAACTCACTGCCGCAGATGTAGTGAACTCCTACGACGAAGCAGCGCTCACACGTGTACTCAGAAGCTATGGCGAACTCGATAATGCCCGGCCCATGGCACGAAGCATCGTTGCTGCAAGACCACTCTTCACGAGCGAAGACCTCAAAAATGCCGTGCAACGACACCTGCCGCGCATGAAAGAACACAAGGTGCTCGCACAGCTCTTTCAGGCGTTGCGCATTGAGGTGAATCGAGAGCTCGATGTACTGAAGGAATTTCTGCAACAAAGTGCAGAGGTCCTCGCTCCTCAAGGTCGATTGGTAGTAATAAGCTATCACTCACTCGAAGACCGCCTTGTGAAGGACTTCATGAAAACCGGAAACTTCGAAGGCATACCCGAGAAAGACTTCTTCGGCAATCTACAACGACCGCTGAAACCCCTTACCTCCAAGCCCATTCTGCCAAGCGCAGAAGAGATTGAAAGCAATACCCGCGCACGCAGCGCCAAAATGCGCGTGGCGACTAAAGACAAATAAACTAAATCAATAGCCCCAGAGCTATTACTTGGTTAACCTGAATTAATGAAACCGACCAACGAAGTCAACTCGACTGCAGCTTCCGCTCATGAAAAAACAGCGGAGCAAGCACCACAAAATCCGCCTAAGAAAAAGGCGGGCCGAGGAAACATCATCCAAAAAGTTCTCAGCGGTGATTTCCTGGTTCGCGATGGACTTATCAAACACCTTCCATTTGTTCTCTTCCTGGTTTTTCTTTTCATTTCGAACATAGCTCTTGTTTACCATTTCGAAAACACAGCTCGTGAAAAAATCAAACTTCAAAACGAACTGAATGAATTGAGATCGCAATACAACACCACCATGAGCGACCTCGAGAAGAGCAAGCAACAAAGCAATGTTGCACAAGCAATCGAACAAATGGGATTGAAAGAACTGCGCACTCCTCCGAGGGTAATTGACGTGGAAAATGGCTTTTTCGACGATAAAAATTCAAACGAATGAATCCTTCGGAAAACACAAGAAACACTCCTATCAACCAACCGCATGTTCCGGTGCAGACCCCCGAAAGGTCTGCCCCCGGGCATGAGGAAAAAGGGAAAAAACAACATAGCTCAATCATTCATAATAAAGCATGGATGGTGTTTGCCGGCTTGTGCATACTGGCAATTGCTATTGTAGTCAAAGTATTCGTTATACAACTTTTCCCCGACGAAAAAGCACAACAGCTCGCCGAAGGATTCACCTATAAAGTACGAGAGATTCAACCAGTGCGCGGACAGATTTATTCAAGTGACGGAAGCCTCATGGCTACAAGTATTCCTGAGTATGAAATTCGCTGGGACTCGAAAGCACCATACGATGAGGAAGAGTACAAACTGAAACTCGATTCATTGTGCATGAGCTTCTCAAGTTTGTTTGGTGATCGCACAGCCGAGGAGTATAAAGCTAAGTTCAAAAAAGCGAAGAAGGAAGGAAATCGTTACATGGAAATCATCGACCATGTGGACTATAATCAACTTCAGCTTGTAAAGAAATTCCCATTCATTCGCAAAGGCACCATTCGGGGCGGATTTGTATTCGAAGAAAAGTTCATCCGTGATCAACCCTTTGGTGTGCTCGCATCGCGCACCATCGGTATGGAACGCGCCGAGAATAAAGTCGGCATTGAACGGGATTACGACGAATTGCTGCGCGGCAAAAAAGGAGCGCAGATGATGGAGAAAATCGCAGGAGGAATCTGGAAACCGATGAACAATGAGTTTGTGGAGGAACCAGAGCCCGGTGCCGACATCATAACTACCATTGATGTGCATCTGCAAGACGTTGCCCACACAGCACTGAAAAAAAAGCTCATAGAATCTCAAGCAGAATGGGGATGTGCCATTGTCATGGAGGTGCAAACAGGATTCATACGAGCTATTGCTAACCTTTCACAACATAACCGAGAGGGTGAATTCAGTGAACGACTCAACTATGCAATCAGCCATAGTATAGAGCCGGGCTCCACTATGAAGCTTGCCTCACTGATGGCATGTATGGATGAAGGACTGGTGAAGCTCGACGACAAAGTGGAAACCGGAAATGGTCAGGTCACATTCCATGGCCGCACCATGAAAGATTCCAACTGGGATAAAGGAGGAAACGGAACCATCACTGCAGAGCAGGTCTTCGAAAAATCGTCAAACGTTGGTACTGCATTGCTTGTCAAAAAATCATTTGGCGACGACCCTCAAAAGTTCCTGGACAAACTTCATTCCTTCGGATTGGCTGAGCCATTGGGCATCACGCTCTCCGGAGAAGCATCACCCCGCATGTATAAAACCACCAAAGACAAAGGCTGGAGCGGCCTCAGTCTTACGCAAATGGCAATTGGATACGAAACTACCTGCACACCTCTTCAAACACTCACATTCTACAACGCTGTGGCGAACAATGGTGTAATGGTTCGTCCTCAATTTGTGCAAGAAATTCGCCGCAATGGACAAGTAATAGAAAAAGCACAACCTATTGTACTGCGACAAAAAATCTGCAAGGACGAAACACTGGCTCAGTGTCGCAAAATGATGGAAGGCGTTACCGTGAAAGGCGGAACTGCGGCAAGCCAATTTTTGGAATGCCCCTACAGTGTGGCAGGTAAAACAGGAACAGCGTGGCTTCACGAAGATGGCGGATACCAAGAACATCACTACCGAGCTTCGTTCGTAGGTTATTTCCCCGCCGACAATCCTCGCTATACATGCATTGTTGTTGTTAACGACCCAAGAGGTCTTTACTACGGAAGTCAGATTGGCGCTCCCGTTTTTTTAGAGCTGGCCGACAAAATCTACAGCACCGAACTGGAATTCCACAACCCAAATCAAATCGACAGCACACTCATAGTGCAACATCATATGCCCCGCGTAAAAAGCGGCTCTGCCAAAGAATTGAATACCGTATTCTCAAAACTTAATATACCCACCTATACGGATGGTGAAGGACAATGGTACACCACCGCGTTGCGCAACGACTCATTGCAGGTAAGTCCAAGGATCATCGAAGTCGGACTAGTGCCCAATGTTCTGGGCATGGGACTTCAGGATGCGCTCTATCTGCTCGAAAGCCAAGGCATGAAAGTGAACGTAACAGGATTCGGAACCGTGCGAAAACAGAGCATTCCACCGGGAAGCCATATTCAAATCAACCCCAACATCTCCATAGAACTTTTGTGAAGTTACTTAAAGACATACTCTTCAAATCACGCATTCAACAAGTGTTCGGTTCGACTCATGTCGCCATCGAACACATCACGATGGACTCGCGCGATGTGAAGCCTTTCAGCCTATTCGTGGCCGTAACCGGAACGAACGTAGATGGTCACGACTACATGGATAAGGCTATTGCTTCGGGAGCGGTAGCTATCGTTTGCGAAAGCATACCTGACTACCCTACCGGCAACATCACCTTTGTTCAAGTACAAAATTCTGCTGAAGCATTAGGATATATTTCATCCAACTTCTTTGACAATCCAAGCGAAAAAATTCAAGTAGTTGCCGTAACAGGCACGAATGGCAAAACCACAACTGCTACTCTCATGTATCGCCTTGCGCGCAAGATGGGTTTCAAGACTGGCTTGCTCTCTACCGTTGTAAACAAAATCAACGACAACGATGTTCCGGCAACACATACCACGCCCAATGCAATTGCTCTGAATGCACTATTAAGCGAAATGGTTGCCGCCGGCTGCACCTATTGCTTCATGGAGGCTTCTTCGCATGCGTTGCATCAACATCGATTGACAGGTGTTCAATTGCGTGGCGCACTCTTTACCAACATTACACACGATCACCTCGATTATCACAAAACATTCAACGAGTATATCAAGGCCAAGAAAATTCTTTTTGATTTGCTTCCATCATCGGCATTCGCAATTACCAACATGGACGATCGCCACGGCGAGATAATGGTGCAGAACTGCAAGGGCAAAATAAAAACAATGGCTCTGCACAGCATGGCCGACTATCGCGCGAAGGTGCTCGAAAACGGCTTTACGGGCCTGCATCTGTTCATCGACAATCAAGATTTATACACACAGCTCATCGGCGGTTTCAATGCATACAACATTCTGGCTGTATATGCCGCTGCAATGGAACTGGGCCTCGATAAAATGGAAGTACTTACAGCTATCTCCGGTTTGCAGGCGCCTGATGGCCGTTTCCAATACATCAAAACACCCAATGGAGTAACTGCCGTAGTCGATTATGCTCACACACCCGATGCATTAAAGAATGTTCTAAAGACCATTGCAGACATACGCACGGGCAACGAACAAGTAATAAGCATCGTTGGTTGCGGAGGCGATCGCGATAAAACAAAACGCCCCGAAATGGCGCGCATAGCAGCCGAATGGAGCAATCGAGTGATTATTACCAGCGATAATCCCCGCAGTGAACATCCCGACAGCATCATCCAGGAGATGAAGCAGGGGCTCGACTCAGCCATGCTGAAAAAAGCACTATGTGTAACCGATCGTCGTGAGGCTATCAAGCTCGCATGCACACTTGCCAACTCAGGGGATATCGTTTTGATTGCCGGCAAAGGACATGAACGCTATCAGGAAATAGCGGGTGTAAAACACCCATTCGATGATTTTGAAATCGTTAGTGAAACATTAACAATGCTCGAGAAATAATGCTGTATTATCTATTTCAATACCTCGAACAACAATTCGACTTTCCGGGAGCCGGACTGTTTCAATACATCTCGTTTCGTGCGGCATTGAGCATCATCCTTTCGCTTACCATTTCTATGGTATTTGGAAAGCGCCTTATCGCGATACTTAAACGCAAGCAGGTTGGCGAAACAGTGCGGGATCTTGGCCTGCAAGGACAAATAGAAAAATCGGGAACACCCACAATGGGAGGACTCATCATTCTCGCAGCTATTCTAATACCCACTCTGCTATTTGCCCGCCTAACCAACGTATATATCATCACAATGCTTATAAGCACTGTGTGGCTAGGTGCTGTTGGTTTCATGGACGATTATATCAAGGTATTCAAAAAAGACAAACAGGGTCTTGCGGGAACAAGCAAAATCATTGGTCAAATTGGTGTAGGACTCATCGTAGCAAGTATGCTTTACTTCAACGATAATGTCTATCTAAAAACGAAAACAAGCGACACCCCTATGGGGAGTTCTACGCTTACCGCATCTTCTGATGATTCACTTTGGGAATCGGAAAAATCGCTGAAAACTACCATTCCTTTTGTCAAGGACAATGAGTTCGATTATGCATGGCTCATACCCGATAGCTGGGAAACACCTATAACGCTATTTATACTATTCGCAATTATCGTAGTTGTAATAGTCACCGCAGTAAGCAATGGAGCCAACATCACCGATGGCATCGACGGACTTGCAGCAGGAACAAGCGCAATCATCGGCGTAACGCTTGCGCTGCTGGCCTATCTCTCGGGGAACTACATCTTCGCCGATTACCTCAACATCATGTACATACCCAATGCAGGTGAGCTGGTAATCTTCATCAGCGCATTCGTAGGAGCATGCATTGGGTTTCTATGGTATAATACCTATCCCGCTCAGGTATTTATGGG